>NZ_JBFRGA010000036.1:0-29195 GCF_052115105.1 Chryseobacterium sp. 2TAF14 | reverse complement strand
TTATTATACCATTGTACAACGGTAGGTTCTCCCGCTTTACTTTCCAGGTAAGGATTCCAGTATAAAATGCTTCTTTTGTCTTCAGGAACAGATTTTGCGCTTTCTTCATCGTAGATTCCGTTGTTAAAAGGCAATTCTTTATCGTAGCCGTTTAGTTTAATTTCTGTAAGGTTTGATGGTAGAGTAGTATCTATCACAGAACCTGTAGTTCCGCCGCGACGGGTGTAGATTACAACAGCTCCGTTTCCTCCGAAGCTCCCTGCAAAATTACCTTTAATTACTTTTATCATTGCTATCGATGATATAGGAATGGTAGATATTTGACGTGCATCAACTTTCATTTCATCTAAGAAAAATTCCATATTTCCGCCACGATTAGTTGCTATATAATTACCACCTTGCATCTGAATCTGAAGACCGGCAACTCTGCCCTGCAAATACTGTAAAATATTCGAGTAGCCTTGTGCATTCTGATTGTCATTCACAAAATCTATAACAGTTTCATTAATACTTCTGAAAAGAGAGCTGCTGAGCTCGTTATTAAGCTTTTTTGTTAAATCTTTCTTTTTTGCTTTTATTTTAACTTCTTCAATGACTGTTTCTTTTTCATTTAAAATATTTTGTGAAGATATATTCGTTACAGAACGCTGTACTTCGAGAGGTATCGTTTCAGTCGGATTGCGCTGTGTAAGCATATAATTATGCGAAGGAAGGGCGCTTCTTAGTGGTAAGAAAGAAAATGCAGGCTGAAAATAAACCTGAACCGAGTTTTTGCCCGCTTTTTCAGCATTAAGCTGATAAGAAAACGACATCGATTCTTCAAATACAAGACCATTTAAAGTAAACAACCCGTCTTTATCTGTTTTAATTAAATTGTATCTGATTCCCTGATCAGGCATTTTAAAAATTAAATTGATCTCTGCTTCAGAAGCAGGTTTCCCCAACTTTGTAGCTTTTCCTTTAAGAAAGATAACTTTCCGGTTTATACTTTATCACCGGGAAATTTCCCGACATAATCGTTTGCCAGTTAAATCTCGACCATTTTTCTGAAATCAGTAAAGCATCTAAAGCATCCGTATTTCTGTTTTCACTAAAATATTGGGCAGGATAATAAATTTTTGAGCTAAGATCTCCTGTAAGCCAGAGTGTGCTCAGTAAACTGTTTTCATTTTCAGGATTTTCACTTTCATTATCTGTAACACTTACCAGATAGCTTGATATAGAAGAATCGTTATTGATGTTAAATGAATTGCTGTCTCTGGGTTTTAAGCTGAGCGAAGTTCCTTTTAAAGAAGGCTGTTTAAGCTTAAGAGATTGAGGTTGCACAAAACAAAGCCGTTGCGCTACAATATTCTCCGATTCATCAAAAACGGTAAGGTTAAGAATTCCGTTCACCAATTGATTGGTCGGAATTGAATACACTTTATCTGAAATATTAGAAACATTAGCTTTGTAAACCAACTGGTTGTTAATGGTTCCAATAATTTTATATTTATTGTTTTGACTAATATTTTTAGCTTTTAAAACAAATTTTACAGCATCAGATTGGCTTTGAACCTGTAAATTGATGCCTGAAGAAGCTGCTTCGGGTAAATTAACGGTTTGCTTGTTTCCTTTACCGTCTTCAACCGTAAGCTGGTATTTTTTTCCGGCAAGAGGGGTAAAATTAAAACAACCTGTATTCTGATCAAAGCCTTTAAAAGAAACTATTTTATTTCGAGAATCCTGAATTTCGGTAACAAATCCGTTCCAGTTTGCTGGTGTTTCACCTTTAGATTGCAGCCTTACTGCAAATTTAGTATTGATGCCGTCAACAAAAGTCCCGCTTTCCGGGAAAACTGCCGCATTCCATGGAGCGGATGTGTTTTTTTCTAACTTTTCAGGTGACGATGGGTTGTAAACGGTAATCGGTAATATTTCATTAAAATCATCACTGAAATTTCCCATCCATGTTGTATAAGCTCTTATATAATATACATCTTCTTTCAGATCAGCGGGCAAAGTTATACTACCGCTGCCTTTACCATTGATGAGGGGATAGATTTTTTTACTGATCTGCTTTTTATTTTGATCATACAGCTCTACAAAAACGTTTGTGGAAATTGTAGAAGGGCTGTATCCGTCAAAAACAAAAGACGTAAACCACAGATTTTCACCTGCAACATAATTTTTTTTGCTTAAAAGGAGATGTATTTTTTCCTGAGGATAGTTTTGTTCGAATTTTTTCAGCGCTTCTTCTGCTTTGTTCTGAGAAAAATAAAATGGAGCAACAATTAACGATAATGCAATAAGTGGTTTTTGAGAGAAACTGATATTCATAGTAAAGACTTGCGTTTTTTTATAGACTTCAAAAGTACACTTTTTCTTTTGCAAGGGAAATAATTGGAAGTTTTTTATAGATTATTTTAAAATAAAAAGATAGTAATATTTAAGAAACTGTTTAATTTATTGGAAAAACGCAAAGACGCAAGATTTGATAAAGTTTTCTGTTTTTAAGCCGCAAGGAGAAAATCAAAGATTTTCTTTTATAATGCTGATCAATTTTATCGAAGATAAAATCCTTGCGCCTTAAAGTGTACTATAATTAAACAATTTTGCGCTTTTGCGAAAAAAAACAATCATGAAATTCATATTTATTAATTTTTAAACAGACTCTAATTATATCAAATAAAATTTTACTTGTCATTGCATTTAGAAATCTTATCCTAAACTCAGATTATTTTAGGAACAATAAAAATATTTTATTGTGTAGAATTTTAACAAATTTTATATTTTCCACAAAACATTGTCGGCATTATATTTTCTTATATAATTATCGAAAACCAAAAAAAATATTATTATGTCAAAGAAAATTGCAATTCTTGCTACTCACGGATTTGAAGAAAGTGAATTAAAATCACCAAAAGAACATTTAGAAAATCAAGGCTGGACAGCTCATATTATTAGTCCGAAATCGGGAACAATAAAAGCATGGGCAGAAAAAGACTGGGGAAAAGAGTATAATGTTGATAAAACCATTAGCGAAGCGAGTTCTTCAGACTATGATGCGTTGGTTTTACCTGGTGGAGTAATTAATCCGGATCAGTTAAGGACCAATGATGAAGCAATTAATTTTGTGAAAGATTTTTTCAATCAGCATAAACCTGTTGCTGCGATTTGTCACGGTCCGCAAATTCTCATCAATGCTGAAGCGGTAAACGGAAGGAAATTAACATCCGTAAACTCGATCAGTAAAGATCTGAAAAACGCAGGTGCAGTTTGGGAAGACAGCGAAGTAGTGGTAGATAATGGGTTGGTAACGAGCCGTACACCGGAAGATTTACCGGCTTTCAATGCTAAATTGGTAGAAGAAATCAATGAAGGTAAACACGAAGACCAGAATTTATAATCTTTTTAATTTATTGTAAATAGAAGATCCGGATTTTATTTCGGGTCTTTTTTGTTTTAAATAATAATAAAATAGCTATCTGAATTTAATAATCCGTAACCCGAAATAAACAAAATATCCAGAATCCTAAACCCGAAACAACCAAATCCCTCATTATGAATTTGTTAATAAATAAATATTGATAGTGGTTAATTCATTAAAAATCACTAATTTCGCACCCGTAAAAATCATTCATGCAAAACATTAGAAATATTGCGATTATCGCACACGTTGACCACGGTAAAACTACCTTGGTTGATAAGATTATTCATGCTACAAACATTTTCAGAGAAAATCAGGAAAGTGGAGAATTAATAATGGATAACAACGATCTTGAAAGAGAAAGAGGAATTACCATTTTATCAAAAAATATTTCTGTTACTTATAAAGACACAAAAATTAACGTAATCGATACTCCTGGTCACGCCGATTTTGGTGGGGAAGTAGAAAGAGTATTGAAAATGGCAGACGGTGTAATCTTGTTGGTAGATGCGTTTGAAGGACCAATGCCGCAAACAAGATTCGTATTGCAAAAAGCTTTAGAATTAGGTCTTAGACCTTTGGTTGTAATCAATAAAGTTGATAAGCCAAACTGTCGTCCTGATGAGGTTCACGATCAGGTATTTGATTTGTTCTTCAACCTTGAAGCAACTGAAGAGCAGTTGGATTTCCCAACTTTCTACGGTTCTTCTAAACAAGGATGGTTCAACACTTCATTAGAACAAACTGACAACATTATGCCGTTATTGGATGGTATTTTAGAATATGTTCCGGCTCCGAAAGTAGAAGAAGGAAACCTTCAGATGCAGATTACTTCTCTTGATTTCTCTTCTTTCTTAGGAAGAATTGCGATTGGAAAAGTAACAAGAGGTGAGCTTAAAGAATCTCAATGGATCGGTCTTGCACAAGCAGATGGAAAAGTTGTGAAAGGAAAAGTAAAAGAATTATACGTATTCGAAGGTTTAGGAAAGAAAAAAGTAACTGAAGTTAAGGCAGGTGATATCTGTGCTGTTGTAGGTTTTGATGCTTTCCAGATCGGAGATTCTTTTGTAGATCTTGAAAATCCTGAACCATTGGAAAGAACGGCTATTGATGAGCCTACGTTGAATATGACGTTCTCGATCAACAATTCACCTTTCTTTGGTAAAGATGGTAAATATGTTACTTCAAACCACCTGAAAGAAAGATTATATAAAGAATTAGAGAAAAACTTGGCATTAAGAGTTCAGCAGACTGATGATGCAAATACATTCTTAGTTTTCGGTAGAGGTATTCTTCACTTATCAGTTTTAATTGAAACGATGAGAAGAGAAGGTTACGAAATGACAATTGGTCAGCCGCAGGTTATCTTGAGAGAAATCGACGGAGAAAAATGTGAACCTTACGAATCTTTGGTTGTAGACGTTCCTGAAGAGTATGCTTCAAGAGTGATCGATTTGGCAACTCAGAGAAAAGGTGACCTTCACATTATGGAAACGAAAGGAGAAATGCAGCACATGGAATTTGAAATTCCTTCAAGAGGTTTGATCGGATTGCGTTCTCAGATGTTGACAGCTACTGCAGGTGAAGCAATTATGGCGCACCGTTTCACAGAATACAAGCCTTTCAAAGGTGCAATTCCTGGAAGAAACAATGGTGTTTTAATTTCTAAAACTCAAGGTCCGGCAACTGAATATTCTATTGCTAAACTTCAGGACAGAGGTAAGTTCTTCGTTGATCCGGGTGAGGAAATCTATGCAGGAATGGTGATCGGTGAGCAAAACAAGCCGGGAGATTTGGTAGTTAACATTGTTGAAGCAAAACAGCTGAACAACATGAGAGCTTCTGGTAAAGATAAAGATACTGGTGTTGCACCAAAAATCTTATTCTCTCTTGAAGAATGTATGGAATATATTCAGGCTGATGAAGCAATCGAGGTGACTCCAAACTTTATCAGAATGAGAAAAAAATTGCTTTCTGAAGAAGAAAGAAAAAGAGTTGAGAGAAGCGCTAAAGCTTAATCTTAAATTCTCAAATATATTCAAAGCCTCGATTTTTTCGGGGCTTTTTTGTTTTAATTTATTAATTTAGCAATAATAAAATGTAAATAATATGACAATTACTAAAGAAAAACTGCATAAGCATATAGACGAGTTTCCGGATGAAATAAGTATTGATGAAGTAATTGAAAAATTGATCATGATTGAAAAACTGGAAACCAGAATGAAAGAATCTGATGAAAATGATACAATTTCGGAAGATGATCTCAAAAAAGAAATGAGACAATGGTTCGAATAAAATGGTTAAAATCAGCTAAAACAGATTTAAAAGAAATCTTTGATTTTATAAGTTTAGATTCTAAAAGGTATGCAAGATTCCAAGTTGAAAAAATTCAGAATAAAACTGAAATTTTAAAAACCGGAATGATTACAGGAAAAAGAGTTTCGGAAATTGATGATGACAACGTGAGAGAGATTTTTGAAGGAAACTACAGGATAATCTATCGGATCATTTCCGAAAACGAAATTCATATTCTTTTGATCCATCATGGTGCAAAAGATGTATTAAAGAGAATAAAATAGCGCACTATTATTAAATTTTTTTATTTTTAAATATATTTTAAGCCTCGATTTTTCGGGGCTTTGTCTTTTATGATCATAATTTTTCCGTACTTTTTTGTTTTAACTAAATTTTACAGTTACATATTTTTCAGATTATCTTTATATCCTTAGTTTTGTGTTTTAACAATTCAGAAATCCTTTCTTGGAATCATATATGAAAATTTCTAAAATAAAATTAGTCTGCATATTGGGTATGTTTGCATCTTTCAGTACTTCATGTGCTGTAAGAGAAAATACTCCGAAAGTAAAAAATAAAGTCTCAAATAATAATACGATTAAAACTCCAAATCCCAAATTGGTTCCGCCAATTACAGCAATTCCGGTTGATGAAGATTTTAAAGTAAATCTTCCTGCAATTAAAAGAGAATTCCGAGGAGTTTGGATTGCGAGTGTTGCCAATATCAACTGGCCTTCAAGAAATAATCTTTCCGTAGATCAGCAAAAAACTGAAGCTATTAATATGTTGAATATGCTTCAGGAAAATAATTTTAATGCAGTAATTTTTCAGGCACGTCCATCTGCAGATGCTTTATATACAAGCGAATTAGAGCCTTGGTCATATTTCCTGACAGGAAAAACAGGAGAGCCGCCATATCCAAATTATGACCCGCTACAATTTTGGATTGATGAAGCGCATAAAAGAGGGATGGAATTGCATGTATGGCTAAATCCTTACAGAGCACATCATTCTAACGGAGGTTCTGTTTCAAGTCAATCGATGGTTAATAAACTTTCGGATATTACCATTAAATTGAAAAACGGAATGTATTGGTTTGATCCTGCCAATCCGAAAACTCAGGGGCATGTTTCTAATGTGGTGAAAGATCTTGTGAAAAGGTACGATCTTGATGCAATACATTTTGATGATTATTTTTACCCGTATGCAACGTACAACAGAGGAGTAGATTTTCCGGATCATGAAAGTTGGAAAGCATATCAAAACTCAGGCGGAACCCTTTCCAGACCAGACTGGAGGAGAGATCAGGTAAATAAATTTGTAGAAAGAATTTACAAAGAAATCCATGCCGAAAAAAATTATGTGAAATTCGGGATCAGCCCGTTTGGAATCTGGAAACCGGGTTATCCGGAAGGAATTGTAGGCTCTTCTCAATATGACGAATTGTTTGCTGATGCCAAATTATGGCTGAACAAAGGCTGGGTCGATTATTTTTCGCCGCAGCTTTACTGGCCGATCGATTCTAAAGGACAGGCATTTGCTTCTTTACTAAATTGGTGGAAATCTGAAAACACAATGAACCGCCATCTTTGGCCGGGTTTAAATACGGTTGAAGTAAAAGTTTCTGACAGACCCGGAGAAATTAAAAATCAGGTAGAATTGTGCAGACAGATTCTTAATACCGATGAAGCAGGAGAAATACACTGGAGCATTGCAGGTTTAACGAAAAGCTCAAATATGCTTCCGACTTTAAAAAACGGACCTTACAAAGAAAAAGCTTTAACCCCAAAAAGCCCGTGGATAAAAGCGGTTCCTTTAGAAAAGCCAACCTTGTTCGTTAATGACAACGGTAGCTCGATACAAACCAGCTGGAGTACAAAAAATATAAAAAACGTTTTTCAGTGGGTACTTTTCACCCAATATAACGGAGTTTGGGAAACAGAGATTCTTACTTTAGAGAATCTTTCAAAAGAAATTCCTAAGTTTAAAGATGGCAAAACTCTGAATGCTATTGCAATAAAAGCGGTTGATCGCTTAGGAAATGAGAGTGATTATATGGCGAAGAAAGTAACGAAATAGAGAATTCTCTGTTTAATTGAAATATGTAATCTGACTGACCGAAAAATTCACACGTTTAATTTGAAAAAATAAGACGTGTAACTTAAACAAATCAGACGTCTGATTTCTATAATTAAGACGCCCGAATTTTTTAAAGAGAATAAAGACATAAAAAAAGACGCAAATTTTGCGTCTTTTTCATTTATCTAAAATTAAAAATTATCCAATCTCAATACCATTCTCCACATTGCTGTCGTCCGGCGTTACGAAAGATAATTTTCCGTCGGGTTTTGTCGTTAATAATAACATTCCCTGAGATTCAATTCCTCTGATCTTTCTCGGTGCAAGATTTAATAAAATCATCACCTGCTTTCCGATCACTTCTTCCGGAGTGAAACTTTCTGCAATTCCTGAAACAACGGTTCTTACGTCAACACCTGTATCAACGGTTAGCTTTAATAATTTATCTGCTTTTTCTACTTTTTCAGCTTCAGTAATCGTTGCTGTTCTCAAGTCGATTTTCGTAAAATCATCAAAAGTGATTTCGTCTTTCATAGGATTTGCGTTAGGGTTTGTTTTTTTATTGTTTTGTTTGGTATCTTCCAGTTTCTGGATTTGAGCTTCGATGACATCATCTTCAATTTTTGAGAAAAGAAGAGATGCTTCGTTGATTTTGTGACCGGTTTTAATTAAAACAGATTTCGTTTCAACATCATTCCAGTCTGATTTTTGAACATTGAACATATTCAATAATTTCTCAGAACTGAAAGGCATAAACGGTTCGCACAACTGTGCCAAAGCAACCGCAATCTGAGCTCCGACAAATAAAGAATGTGCTGCTTTTTCAGGATTGTCTTTAATCGTTTTCCAAGGTTCTTCTGTCTGAAGATATTGGTTTCCGAAACGTGCTAAATTCATTAAAGCCGTCAAAGAATTTCTAAATTCATAGTTTTCCAAAAATCCTGAAATTTCTTTTGCTGATTTATTTATTTCTGCTAATTCAGGAGCATTCACATCACCTTGAGGAACAATTCCATCATAATATTTATGAATTAAAACGGCAACTCTATTGATAAAATTTCCAAAAATTCCTACTAATTCAGAATTGTTTTTCGTCTGAAAATCTTTCCAGGTAAAGTTATTATCCTTCGTTTCCGGAGCCGATGAAAGAAGAGCATATCTCAAAACATCCTGTTGTCCAGGGAAATCTTCTACATATTCGTGTGTCCAAACCGCCCAGTTTCTTGAAGTTGAAATTTTATCGTTTTCAAGATTCAAAAATTCGAAGGCAGGAACATTTTTCGGCATAATGAAATCGCCGTGAGCCTTCATCATCGCAGGGAAAATAATACAATGAAATACAATATTATCTTTTCCAATGAAATGGATCAAATCAGAATTTTCACTTTGCCAGTAATCTTTCCAGTCTTTTCCGTTCTTTGCAGCCCATTCTTTCGTGAAAGAAATATAACCGATCGGCGCATCAAACCAAACGTAAAGTACTTTTCCTTCAGCATTCGGAAGTGGAACAGGAACGCCCCAGTTCAGATCTCTGGTCATTGCACGAGGTTTCAAGCCGTCATTTAACCAAGATTTTACCTGTCCGTAAACATTCGGTTTCCAGTCGTCTTTATGACCTTCGATAATCCATTCATTTAAGAAATCTTCGTATTCATTTAATGGTAAATACCAGTTTTTTGTCTCTTTTAAAATCGGAACATTTCCGCTCAACATCGATTTTGGATTGATCAATTCTGATGGAGAAAGGGTAGAACCGCATTTTTCACACTGATCTCCGTAAGCGTTTTCGTTGCCACAATTCGGACAGGTTCCAACGATGTATCGGTCTGCCAAGAATTCTCTTGCCTGTTCGTCAAAATACTGCTCAGACATTTCTTCCGTAAATTTTCCTTTTTCATAAAGAACTTTAAAGAAATCCTGGCTTGTTTCACGATGGTTTACTGATGTTGTTCTTGAATATTCATCAAAAGAAATTCCCAGATCTGAGAACGATTTTTTGATGATTTCGTGGTATTTATCAACAATATCTTGTGGGGTAACACCTTCTTTTTTAGCTCTTATGGTAATAGGAATTCCGTGCTCATCGCTTCCGCAGATAAACGCCACATCTTTTCCTGATCTTCTCTGAAATCTCGCATAAACATCTGCAGGAATATAAACTCCCGCCAAATGCCCAATATGAACCGGTCCGTTTGCATAAGGCAAAGCCGCCGTAATCATCTTTTTGTTTGACATTTATAGTATAGTTTTAAGTCTGCAAAGATAAAGATTATCTGCCAAAATTCTCGAATAAGCTTAGTTTAATGTATGTAATATATTCTATAAGCTTCATTGATAACCAAAGTTTTTGTATTTCTTTGTTGAACGAAGTGGCTCTGTTTAGCTTAAAAAAACAATTGTTTTTCTAAAAAGACTTTGTTTAACCTTGCGATAATTTTAAACGCAAAGCAAAACAAAGCAAAATAAATGCAGTAAAAAATTTACGGGAGACAAAGCCGTTTCACTTATTTATGAGATACAAAGATTTATTGGAAAGATAAAAAAGAATCTTTATCTGATTTAATACTGATTGTTGACCGTAATTTTTTTATTTTTAAAGTTTATAAATATTCCAACAAAATGAAAATTACAGTTGCTGCGGTTTTATTATCGATGATGTTTGCGGGTGCAAATGCACAATCTCTAAAGTCTCCGGATGGAAAATTTGAAATGAATTTCCAGCTGAAAAACGGAGTTCCTTTTTATAATTTAAAATATAACGAATCTGTTGTTGTAGAAGATTCAAAGTTAGGATTGAGGCTTTTTAAAGATACTTCGATAACCTTTGCTTCCGAAATTGCAAAAACAGAAGATGCAAAATATGATCTGAATAACGATTTCGTAAAAATTTCTGAAAAAAGAGAGTCAAAAAATGAAGTCTGGCAACCTGGGCGGTTACGCTGAATCAAAATTCTACAGACAGAAGCATTGTCGTAAAGTTTAGATTATTTAACGACGGTTTAGGTTTTAGATATGAATTTCCGCAGCAAAAAAATCTGAATTATTTTATTATTAAAGAAGAAGATTCAGAATTTGATTTTCCAACTGATATGAAAGCTTGGTGGATGGTTGCCGATTACGATTCGCAGGAATACCGTTATCAGGAAACGAATGTTTCGGAAATTCCTGCGAGATGGGACAAAGCTTTTGATTCTAATGCTTCTCAGAAGCTTATTAAAAATGCAGTTCAGTCGCCTTTAATGTTAAAAAAGAACGGAAAAGAACCTTTGTATATTAATATTGCAGAAGCTGCCGTTCTCAATTATGCGGCTTCACATCTCGAAGTTGATGCTCAGAATTTTAAATTTAAAACCCATCTTACCGCAGACCGACAAGGTGCAAAAGGATATATTCAGACTCCTTCTGTAACACCGTGGAGAACAATAATTGTTTCGCCAAAAGCTGAAGATCTAATGGATTCTAAGATGCTTTTTAATCTTAACGAACCAACAAAATACACCGACACTTCTTATATAAAACCTACAAAATACATGGGAGTTTGGTGGGAAATGATCATCGGAAAATCACAATGGGCATATTCTACTGCAGACAACGTGCATTTAGGAGTAACTGATTTTTCTAAACTAACACCTAATGGAAAACACGGAGCCAACAATACAAAAGTAAAAGAATATATTGATTTTGCTGCCGCAAATGGTTTCGACGGTCTTCTCATTGAAGGCTGGAATATCGGCTGGGAAGACTGGTTCGGGCATTCCAAAGAATATGTTTTTGATTTTCTTACGCCATATCCTGATTTTGATATAAAAATGCTGAACGATTATGCGCATTCAAAAGGGATTAAGCTGATTATGCATCATGAAACTTCGGGTTCGGCAACCAATTATGAAAGATGGGCAGATCAGGCTTTTCAATTGATGAATAAATATGGTTATACTTCTGTGAAAACGGGGTATGTAGGCGATATTATTCCGAGAGGAGAACATCATTATTCGCAATGGACGATCAATCATTATTACCGAATTGTAGAAAAAGCGAATGACTATAAAATCATGGTCAATTCTCACGAGTCGGTTCGTCCGGGAGGAGAAAGCCGTACTTATCCGAATTATATTTCGGCAGAAGCAGCTCGAGGAACTGAGTATGAAGTATTTACAGGAAACAATCCCGATCATCAGACAATTCTTCCGTTTACGCGTTGGATGGGCGGTTCGATGGATTATACGCCGGGAATTTTCCAGACCAAATTAGATTATTATTTTCCGGGAGATAAACGTTTTGTGAAGACGACTTTAGCAAAACAGTTGGCGTTGTATGTGACGATGTATATGCCTTTGCAAATGGCTGCAGATTTGCCGGAAAATTACGCAAAACACATGGATGCTTTTCAGTTTATTAAAGATGTGGCTGCAGATTGGGACGATACCAAAATACTTTCGGCAGAACCGGGAGATTATGTAATCACCGCAAGAAAAGCAAAAGGTACAGAAAACTGGTTTGTAGGTGGGATTACCGATGAAAACAAACGGGAATATACCGTAGATTTTTCATTTTTAGATAAAGGTAAAAGATATGAAGCAACTATTTATGAAGACGGAAAAGATGCTGATTATATTGACAATCCTCAAAGCTATAATATCTACAAAAAACAAATTACCAGCAAGTCTAAAATAAATTTTAAAATGGCTCGAAGCGGTGGTTTTGCGGTTTCCATAAAGCCCGTCAAATAAATTATCCGTAATTTTATAGTCCTTAAAGCCCCAAACTTTAAGGATTTTTATTTTATAAATGATACTTAATGAAGCTGATTACTAAGATTTTTACCAAACAAAATACTTTTCTTTTTTTACTTGTTGCGATGGTTTTGCTTGCGAAACTGATTCCATTCCAACATTCTTACAATCAATATTTTAATCTTGCAGGATTTATCGATTGGGGAATTGCCGGGATTTTTCTTTTATATGGTTTGAAACTGAACCTCAAAGAAGTCGTAAAAGATGTTTCCAACTGGAAATTGCATTTACTGATTCAGTCAGGTACTTTTATTTTATTTCCCTTACTGGTTTTAATATTTTATCCTTTCGTAAAAAATTCTGAGTATTACAATATCTGGCTTTCCGTGTTTTTTCTGGCGAGTCTGCCGTCAACGGTTTCTTCATCGGTCGTTATGGTTTCTATCGCAAAAGGAAATGTTACTTCAGCGATTTTCAATGCATCCATTTCAGGAATTATCGGCATTGTGATGACACCGCTTTTGATGAGTTTCTTCCTGGGTGTATGAGATACTTAGATTTCTGGCAAAGAAAATGAATTTTAAAGCTAAAGAAATCATCACAGCTACCTTTTGCGGGTCAAAAAAATCTTTGGTTCACGGAAGCTTGTTTTTACTTGTTTTAGGGATTCCGGATGAGCAAAAAGTTTTGTTTTTACTTCCCGTAATGATTTATCATAGTTTTCAGTTGTTCTATGTAAGCTGGTTGGCAAATAAAATTGCAAAAAGAATGGAAACTAAAGAATCTTAAAATTACTATATTTAAAACTTCGAAAAACAAACTTTATTATAATGAATAAAACTAGACTTTTCTTTGCCTTAGCAATTTTAATCTTTGCTTTTTCAGGCTTTTCAGCACAATCTAAAGAAGCAAAATTTGAAAAAGAAAAAACTGAAATTTCAAGAATGCTTGATGATTTCAACGTTGCTGCAGCCAATGCAGAATTCGAAAAATATTTCAATTTTTTTGCCGATGAATCTACATTTATAGGAACTGATGCAACTGAAATCTGGAATAAACAAGAATTTAAAACTTGGGCAAAACCCTATTTTGAGAAAAAGAAAACATGGAATTTCACTTCGGTTAAAAGGAATATTTATTTCAGCAAAGAAGGAAACCTTGCTTGGTTTGACGAATTGCTTGACACACAAATGAAAATCTGCCGTGGTTCAGGAGTTGTAGAAAAAATAAATGGACAATGGAAGGTGAAACAATATGTGCTTTCAATGACAGTTCCAAATGATGTTGTTGATAAAGTTGTTTCCGAAAAAGCTGCAATGGAAGACGATATTTTAACAGAATTAAAGAATAACAAAAAATAATTATTTATTGAATCAGGATCAATAATTTCATCAATAGGAGCGGACTTTAGTCCGCTTTTTTAATAATTATCTAAAACAGCTTTAGCCAAATGCGCAGCTTAAAAATTCACTTCTAAGAAAATTGACGATTCACAATTCACCATTTACAACAAAAATCCTTTCTTATCCTACGTCAACAATTCCGGAATCTGCAAGCTGTACATTTGTATCATAATTAAAAGCAATTATAACAAATAAATAATAAAAATATGAAAACAGTTTATCACAAAGCAGATACAAGAGGTCACGCAAACCACGGTTGGTTAAATTCTTATCACACTTTTAGTTTTGCGGGTTACCAAAATCCCGAAAGAACACATTTCGGAGTTTTAAGGGTTTTAAATGACGACACTGTTTCTCAGGGAATGGGCTTCGGAACGCATCCGCACAGAGATATGGAAATTATTTCCATTCCGTTGGAAGGAGATTTAGAGCACAAAGATTCTATGGGAACCACGGCTGTTATTAAAAAAGGAGAAATTCAGGTGATGAGTGCAGGAACCGGAGTTCAGCACAGCGAATACAATAAAAATAAAGATGAAGCCGTAAAATTTTTGCAAATCTGGGTTTTCCCGAGAGAAGTTGGAGTTGAGCCAAGATACGATCAGATTAGTATTACAGACGGAGAAAAAATCAATGGATTCCAGCAAATTTTATCACCGAATAAAAATGATGACGGAGTCTGGATTCATCAGGATGCATGGTTTAATCTGGCTAATTTYACCAAAGGAAACGGTAAAAATTATATACTCAATAAAAAAGGAAATGGGGTTTACGTTTTTGTTTTAAAAGGAAGCGCAAAAGTAGGCGACAGAGTTTTAGGAGAAAGAGACGGCTTAGGAATTTGGGATACCCAAAGTTTCAACATTGAAGCAACAGATGATACAGAAATTCTTTTAATGGAAGTTCCGATGGAATTACCTTCTTATTTAAAATAATTAAAATATTTTTGCCGGATAAAAATTCCCCTCCTCTGGAGGGGTGGCAAAAATTCAAAGAATTTTTGACGGGGTGGTCAAATAAACTTTCGCAAAACAGCCAGCCTTTGCTGAGTAAAAACGCCTTTGCGAACGAAAATATTCAGCTAAAAATAAAAAAAGCTTAGCGAACTTAGCGTTTAATAAACAACAAAAATATACAATGAAAATTTTAGCAATAGCAGGAAGCAATTCCGAAACATCAATCAATAAATTATTAGTTTCTTACGCCGCATCATTAATCGAAAATGCAGAAGTAGAGATCGTGGACATGAACGATTTTGAAATGCCAATCTACAAACACCAACGTGAAGTAGAAAATGGAGTTCCTCAACAAGCAGCAGATTTTGCAGCTAAAATAGATGCGGCAGATATTCTTTTAGTTTCATTATCGGAACACAACGGAACTTATTCCACTGCGTTTAAAAACGTTTTCGACTGGACTTCAAGAATAAAACAAAGAGCTGTCTGGAACGARAAACCAATGTTACTAATGGCTACTGCTCCAGGTGCAAGAGGTGGTTTGGGAGTTTTGGAAGCAGCCGAAAAGCGTTTTCCTTTACACGGAGGGAATATTATAGACACTTTTACGCTTCCATTCTTTAATGATAATTTTGATAAAGAAACAAATAAAATTTCTAATGTTGACAAAGACAGTGAGTTAAAAGAAAAAATGGCAAAGATTTCTGCTGTTGAAATAATCTTGGAAAAATAGCATTTGAAAATTAATATAAAATTAATATCTTTGCAAAAAGAAAAGTAATGAAAATTCAGACCACTTTTAAAGAATATTCCTTCAAAAAAGGGAAAACTGTGGACTCTGAAATTCTGAGATAAAATAACGGCCGATAATCTACCAAGATTGTCGGCTTTTTTGTTCTCGAAATTTGAATAAAAGTATATTAAAAGACATAAAGATATAAGATCTCAGATACAAGATTTATTAAGTCTGAAATCTGAAATCTAGAGTCTAAAAATCTAAATAAAAACATGAGCAACACGTACAAATCTGCAGGAGTAGACAAAGAGGAAGGTTACAAAACCGTTGATAAGATCAAAAAAGCGGTGGGCGAAACTCACAATTCCAATGTATTGAACCATTTGGGGAGTTTTGGGGCTTTCTACGAAATCGGAGGATACAAAAATCCTGTTTTGGTTTCCGGAACAGATGGCGTGGGAACGAAGCTTAAAGTAGCTTTAGACTCAAAAAAATACGATTCTATCGGAGTAGATTGTTTTGCAATGTGTGCAAATGATATTCTTTGTCACGGTGCAAAACCATTATTTTTCCTTGATTATTTAGCTTGTGGAAAATTGGATTCTGAAATTGCTGCCGAAATCGTTTTAGGAATGGTAGAAGCTTGTAAAGACAACAACTGCGCATTGATCGGTGGAGAAACCGCTGAAATGCCGGGAATGTACCAACCTGGAGATTATGATGTTGCTGGATTCTGCGTAGGAATTGTTGAAAAAGACCAGATTATTGATGGTTCAAAAATTAAAACTGGTGACAAGATCATTGCTCTTCCAAGTTCAGGTTTCCACTCAAACGGATTTTCTTTGGTAAGAAAAGTGTTCCCTGATTTTAACGAAGAATTTGAAGGAAAACCTTTGTACGAAACACTTTTGGTTCCTACAAGACTATATTATAAAGATATTCATAAAGTAATTGAAGAAGTAAAAGTTGCAGGTATTGCCCACATCACGGGTGGCGGATTGTACGAAAACATCCCAAGAATCATTGGTGACGGACTTTGCGCTACGATTGATGCTTCAAAAATCCAGATTCCAACTGTTATGCTGGAATTGGAAAAAAGAGGAGGGGTCGCTCGCGAAGAAATGTTCGGAACCTTCAACATGGGTGTCGGAATGATCGTTGTAGTTGATGCAGAACACGCTGAAAAAGTATTGCACCTTTTAGACGATGCTTACGAAATCGGAGAAATTACTGAAGGAAGCGAAAAAATAGATTTAAAATTCTAAAAGACATCAGATTTTAGATCTCAGATGTCAGAGTTTTTAGTCTGAAATCTATTATCTGAAATCTATTATCTAAATTAATGAAAAACTTAGTTATACTCGTTTCAGGTTCAGGAACCAATCTTCAGAGAATCATCGATACCATTGATAACGGAGAAATCCAAAATGCAAAAGTATCTTTAGTTGTTGCCGACAGAGAATGTTACGGACTTGAAAGAGCAAAAAATCATAACATAGAAAACATTCTGATTCCAAGAGGAAAAAACTTCAGCAGTGAATTGAGTAAAATCATCCCGGAAAATACAGATTTAATCGTATTGGCAGGATTTTTATCAATTTTAAAACCTGAGTTTTGTGAAAATTGGGTCAGAAAAATAATCAATATTCATCCGGCATTGCTTCCGAAATTCGGAGGAAAAGGGATGTGGGGACATCATGTTCATAACGCGGTGATTGAAGCCAAAGAAAAAGAAAGTGGAGCAACCGTTCATTTCGTAACCCCAGGAATCGATGAAGGAGAAGCCATTCTTCAAAAATCATTCGAAGTCACAGAAAACGATACTCCCGAAACTATTGCAGAAAAAGTTCACTTAATTGAATATGAAATTTTTCCGAAAGCAATAAACAAAGTATTAAATAATAAATAATTTATTAGCGATAAGAAAATTCCCCGCCTCTGGAGGGGTGGCAAAAATTCAAAGAATTTTTGACGGGGTGGTTAAAAAATAGAACGTTTAAACACTACCCTTTGCTGAATGAAACGCCTTTGCGAACAAAAAACATTCAGCAATAATAAAAAATAGCGCGCTTTGCGTTAAAGAAAAATTAAGGCTTCGATTCCGCTCAGCCCGACAATAATAAAGACACACTTAGATTGATAAAAAATATTTCGAAAAGTAAAAAATCTAAGTAAAAATAAGATCGGAGGTGAAAGAACCGGTCTACAGTTTGAAATAACTGTAAAAAGTAAAAGTTGAAAAAGTCCCAACGGGACGGCTTATTAAAGGATAGGATGAAATCCTATTAAAAAAGTAAAAATGAGTGAAAATCGCAGTTTTGCGATTTTCGCTTACAAAAAATGAAAAATCTATGAGCAAGAGAGTTTTGATCAGTGTGTCTGACAAAAGCGGATTAACGGAATTCGCACAGTTTTTGGAATCCCAAAATTATGAATTAATTTCTACAGGCGGGACATTCAAACATTTAAAAGACGCTGGTTTAAATCCCATTCAGATTGATGAGGTTACCAATTTCCCTGAAATGCTGGACGGAAGAGTGAAAACTTTGCACCCGAAAGTTCACGGAGGATTATTGGCGGTTCGTTCAAATGAAGAACACATGAAAACAGTTCAGGAACACGGAATTGGTCTGATCGACATGGTAATCGTAAATCTTTATCCTTTTTTTGAAAATGTAAACAAAGACATTTCTCTTCACGAAAAGGTAGAATTTATCGATATCGGAGGTCCTTCAATGCTTCGTTCGGCAGCGAAAAACTTTGATTCAGTAACGGTAATTACGGATGTGGAAGATTACGCAAAAGTGAAAATCGAAATGGAGCAAAACGGTGACACATACATCGAAACCCGTAAAAAATTGGCAGGAAAAGTATTTAATCTTACTTCTGCTTACGATGCTGCAATTTCTAGAATGCTTTTAGATGAAGAATATCCAACGTATTTAAATGCTTCTTATAAAAAAGTAGCTGATCTTAGATATGGCGAAAATCCACATCAGACAGCAGCTTACTATGCTTCAACTTTTGAAAATGGAGCGATGAAAGATTTCGAACAATTGGGAGGTAAAGAATTGTCTTTCAACAACCTTCGTGATATGGATCTTTGTTGGAAAGTAGTTACGGAATTTAAAGAAGAAATGGCTTGTTGCGCCGTAAAGCATTCTACACCTTGTGGAGTTGCCATCGGAACTTCAGCTTTGGAAACTTACCAAAAAACTTTCGAATGTGATCCTGTTTCAATTTTTGGCGGAATTGTTGCAATGAACTACAAAATCGATGCTGCAACAGCAGAAGAATTAAACAAAACATTCCTTGAAATCGTTATGGCTCCTGATTTTGATGAAGAAGCTTTGGAAGTTTTAAGAAAAAAGAAAAATTTAAGAATTATAAAAATCGTAAACCCTGTTTCAGACAAGCAAACTTGGGTGAAAGTTGATGGCGGAATTTTGGTACAGGACAACGACAGTATTTTCTCTGATGATATTAAAGTGGTAACTGAAACCCAGCCTACAGAAGCTCAGAAAAAAGCATTATTATTTTCTCAAAGAGTAGTAAAATATGTAAAATCTAACGCGATTGTGGTTTCCAACGGAATCCAGGCTTTCGGAATCGGAGGCGGACAGGTCAACAGAATCTGGGCAACACAACAGGCAATTGAAAGAGCAAAAGAAAAATTCTCAGGAGACTTGGTTTTAGCTTCTGATGCGTTTTTCCCTTTCCGTGATGTGGTAGATTTCTGCGCTCAGGAAGGTATTACGGCAATTATTCAGCCGGGTGGAAGTGTAAAAGACCAAGACAGCATCGAGGCGGCAAATGAGCACAAGATTCCGATGATGTTTACAGGAATTAGACATTTTTTCCATTAAAAAAAATCATTAGGAAATTAAGAGATTCAGAAATCGAGAAATCAGTAATCTCATAATTTTTAAATCTCATAATTTCTTAATTGAAAATTATATATTTGTAAAATAGACTAGATAATAAATAAAATATGAGAATATTAATCATAGGTGAAGGTGGAAGAGAATCTGCTTTGGCAGCAAAACTTCAGAAAGATTCACGAGTGAGTCATATGTTTTTCGCCAACGGAAATGTAACTACCGGTGCGATAGGAAAAAATGTTCATTTATCAGAGATTAAAGAACTTAGAGATTTTGCAATCACAGAGAAAGTAGATCTTACGATTGTAGGTCCTGAAGCTCCTCTTGTAGCTGGTTTGAAGGATGAATTTAAGAAACATGGTCTTAAAGTTTTCGGACCGAACCAGAAAGTGGCAAGTCTTGAAGGAAGTAAGGCTTTTTCTAAGAAATTTATGCAGACCTATGATATCAAAACTGCAAAAGCGGTGGTTTTTGATTCTTATCCTGAAGCTAAAGAATATGTTCAGAAGCAGGAATATCCTTTAGTAATCAAAGCTAGCGGACTTGCCGGTGGAAAAGGAGTTGTAATCTGCGAAACTTTGGAAGAAGCAGAAGCTACAATTCACGATTTTATGATCAGAAGAATTTATGGCGATGCAGGAATCCGTTTGGTTATCGAAGAACATTTGGTAGGTTTTGAAGCGTCAATTATTGCATTCTCAAACGGTGAAAAAATATTCCCGTGTATTGCTGCTAAAGATTACAAAAAAGTAGGAAACGGTGATACGGGTCCGAATACAGGAGGAATGGGTTCTGTAGCTCCAAGTCCTGAATTTGCTGAAGAGCATTACGTAGATTTCGAAAATAATATTTTGAATCCGACTGTAAAAGGTCTTAAAGCTGAAGGTTTTACTTTCAAAGGAATGATTTTCTTCGGATTGATGATTACCAAAAACGGAACTTATTTGTTAGAATACAACATGAGATTCGGTGATCCTGAAACTCAGGTTTTGATGGCGTTGATGGAAAATAATCTTTTAGATGTAATCAACGACTGTATGAGCGGAAAAGACATCGAGCTTAAATTTAAAGACGAAAAAGCAGTTTGCTTGGTAATGTGTTCTGGAGGTTATCCTAGAAACATCGAAACCGGCTTTGAAATTACTGGTGAAGAAAAAGTAAGACACAGCCAGCTTTTATATGCAGGAGCGATCAAAAAAGGCGATAAAGTAGTTTCTAACGGCGGTAGAGTATTAAATATCGTTGCAACAGGTGCTACTTACGAAGATGCCCGCAAAAAAGTGTACGAAGACGCAAGTCACGTACATTTCGATTACGGCTTCTACAGAGAAGACATCGGAAAATTTTAATATAATGCCCTGATTTTTCGGGGCTTTTTTTGTTAGAAGCTATCTCCCGCTTTCCGCTGTATCTTTTTTGTCATTGCGAACAAAGTGAAGCAATCTGTTGAACTTTTCAACAATCGCAATAACAAAAAAGGATGCCGCTTCAATCGGGGCTATGGTTTCAGACATTCTTACAAAATCAGTTATCAATCATCATTTATCAATTATAAAAATGAACAACGGTATTATCATTTTAGATTTCGGATCTCAGTACAACCAGCTTATCGGAAGAAGAATCCGTGAGATGGGTGTTTATTCTGAAATATTATCTTTCAATACACCATTAGAAACCATCTTAGAAAAACAGCCGAGAGGAATTATCCTTTCCGGAGGGCCAAGCTCTGTAAATGCAGAAAACGCACATTTAGTTGAAAAAGAATTGTACGAACAAGGAATTCCGGTTTTGGGAATTTGCTACGGAATGCAGCTTACAGCACATCTTTTAGGCGGAAAAGTTCACAAAGGTGTAAAAGGAGAATATGGAAAAGCACATTTGGAAATCATAAAAGAATCTTCTTTATTAAAAGGGGTTACAGACAATTCTATCGTTTGGATGAGCCACTTTGACGAGGTGGGAGAATTACCGGTAGGTTTTGAATTAAATGCAAAATCTGGTGTAATTGCTTCAATTTCTAATGAAGATAAAAAAATCTATTGCGTACAGTTCCACCCGGAAGTTTCTCATACTGAAGAAGGTGGAAAAATGTTGGAAAATTTCGTTTTCGGAATTTGCGATGCAGAAAAAAACTGGAAGCTTACAAATTATATCGACAAAACGGTTGAAGAAATTCGTGAAAAAGTAGGAGATCAAAAGGTGATTCTTGGTCTTTCAGGAGGTGTAGATTCTTCTGTTGCAGCGGTTTTAATTCACAAGGCAATCGGAGATCAGCTTACTTGTATCTTCGTAGATACAGGTTTATTGAGAAAAGACGAAGGCAAAAAAGTAATGGACAATTATGGAGAGCATTTCCATATGAACATCAAATTGGTTGATGCCAAAGAAAGATTCCTTTCAAAACTAGCCGGAGTTGACGATCCAGAAGCAAAAAGAAAAATCATCGGTAACGAATTTATCCATGTTTTTGATGAAGAATCTCATAAAATTGAAGGTGCAAAATTCCTTGCACAAGGAACAATTTATCCGGATGTAATCGAAAGTCAGTCTGTAAACGGACCTTCTGCGGTAATCAAGTCGCACCACAATGTTGGCGGACTTCCTGAAGACATGGAATTTGAATTGTTGGAGCCTTTAAGAGAACTATTCAAAGACGAAGTAAGAAAAGTAGGTGAAGAGTTGGGAATTCCTCATCATTTGGTTCACAGACATCCTTTTCCTGGTCCTGGTTTGGGAATCAGAGTTTTAGGCGCTGTTGATGCTGAAAAAGTGAGAATTTTACAAGAAGCAGATGATATTTTCATTGAAGAATTGTATAAAAATGATTTGTACGAAAAAGTTTCTCAGGCTTTTGTAGTTTTACTTCCTGTAAAATCTGTCGGAGTAATGGGCGATGAAAGAACTTACGAATATACTGCGGTTGTTCGTTCTGCAAACACCATCGACTTTATGACGGCAACATGGAGCAGACTTCCTTACGAATTTTTAGATACGGTTTCAAGCAGAATCATCAACGAAGTAAGAGGTATTAACAGAGTAGCTTACGATATTTCAAGCAAACCACCCGCAACAATAGAGTGGGAATAATTTTTGACTTGAATTTTAAAATATAAATCCTGCCTTTTGGGTGGGATTTTTTTTGTTTTCATGCTAAATGTTAAATATTTTCTACATTTGTCTTATGAAAATAGCATATCTCGGTCCGCAAGCCAGCTTCACACAATTAGCAGCGTCTCAGATCTTTCCGAGTGAGGAATTGGTTCCACAGTCGAGTATTTTAGATTGTTTCAATGCGGTGAAAAATAATGAAGTTGATAAAGCTGTTGTTCCTTTAGAAAATTCTATTGAAGGTACAGTTTCTATGACGCTCGATTATCTTTATGATTTTGAAGTTTTTATAGAAACCGAATTAGTGATGCCGATTGCGCATCATCTGATGATCCATCCCGATAACGAAGCATTTGAAAAAGTGTTTTCGCATCCGCAGGCTTTGGCTCAGACTTTTCATTTCAGATACGAAAATTTTAAAAATATTCCGTCGCAGGATTTCAGTTCTACGGCAGCTTCAGCAAAGTTGGTTTCCGAAAATCCGCAGGAAAAGTGGGCGGCAATTGCCAATCGATATTCTGCAAAACTGTATGGTTTAAAAATCATACATGAGAATATTCAGGATTTTGAGCAGAATCATACCAAGTTTATTGTGATTTCAAAGACAAAATCTGCTTTAGAAATTCCGTTGCCCAAAATTTCAGAGAAAACTTCTTTAATCATTACACTGCCCGAAGATCACGCAGGAGGTCTTCATCAGGTACTTTCTGTATTTGCCTGGCGAAAGATGAATCTTTCCAAAATTGAAAGCCGCACTTTGAAAACCGGTTTGGGAAATTACTTTTTCTTCATCAATGTAGCTAGTGAATGGCACAATGTTTTGTCACAAAATGCAATCGATGAGATTATTTCTTTAGGTTCTAATGTGAAGTTTTTAGGACATTATAATGAATATGTTTTTGAAGAATAAGGAATTGTAATCTATTTTGCGTCATGTAGATTTAAAAAAAACATCTGAATATATTTAAAATAAATACTGAAATTTTCGCTGATTTCGTAAAGATTAATTGCTGAAATTTCTGTAATTTAACTTTTCAAAATTTTCACAGATGATAGATAAATTAAAATCTAAAAATGGCATGACGGATGAATTTAAGTATATTGCCAAACTTTTAAGTCGTGCTACATTAAGTTTCCTCAAAATCAACTTTATAGGACAAATTGCGATTGCTGTTTTAGGCGTAGTTACGATCGTTATTATTATCGCTCAGACTTTCAATAATGGCGGTGGTCCGGTTCATACAAGTGGACAAGCTGCAATTCTGGTTCTGTTTTTAGCAAGACCTGTTTCGTTTAGTCTGACTATACTTACGACCCTCGGAGCTCCATTTTTGCTTTTTACATTAGGAAATAAATATGTAATGTTCCGTACCATCAACAGATTGATTGCTGATAAAGGAGAGCAGATACTTTTCCCGATGATTGACCGAATTTTAAATAAAGTAAAAACCAATCAACCTCAATTAATGCAAAGTGGAGTTGATAAAACCAAGCTTCAGCTTAAAGTTTTGCAGGATATCAGAGATTCAAAAGAAAATAAATGGTTCAAAAAAATCATTGCTTATGGTTTTAAAAAAGTGGAACTCAATGAAATTGATTTTAGAGACGAAAATGTAAGTTTTACCGAGATTTTGAAAAATAAAATCATTGAAAAACTAAAAGATATTTCCGAACCAAGCAGACTATTTTTCTATTTGATTTTGAGTTGGCAAACTTTGATTTTGTTGTTGACGGTTTTTAAGGTGATTTAAATATAAATGAATAAGAGAATTACAAAAAAGAAAGATAGATTTATAATTTTTAAAAGAATATTATTGGTAATAATTCTTTTGTTTTTTTTAAAAGAGTTAATAATTTATCAGCCAATTTTAAATTTATTTGAAACGCAAAAAGTTATTGCAAAAATCATCAATGAAAAAAATGGAATGAGAAGATCTCATCTAACTGGCGATTTTGTGTATTCCTATAGTTTTGAATATAAAGGTAAAGAATACAAAAATGAAAGTGATAATCAAAATTTTATTGTTGGACAAGAACTTATAGTTGAGTTTAACCCAACATTTCCTTTTATTAATAGAATTTATAAATCTAGATTTACAGAATAATTCTTATTAGTATTTTTCATCAGGAACATTTTTTGAATACCTTAGAAGAATATTTTCACACAATATGTTTGACAAGCAGCAACGAAAACTCAAAAGATCAGCAAGACTTATTTCCGTTTTAAGTAAATACGGATTTAAAGATATGATTGCAAGAATGGGCAAAAAACCGGAAGACAATTTTGCTCAGTCTGATGAAGTGATTTCGAAAGGAACCGTTTATGAACGCATCCGTCTCGCTTTGGAAGAGTTGGGTCCCACTTTTGTAAAGCTTGGGCAGACTTTTAGCAATCGTGAAGATCTGCTTCCGCCGGAACTTATTCAGGAGCTTCAAAAACTTCAGGACAGGGTAGAAGTGGTAGACATGAATGTAGAAGAAATTCTTGAAAACGAATTTAATATCATTCCCAAAGAACATTTTTCGGAAATTGTGGCAAAACCTTTGGCAACCGCTTCGATTGCGCAGGTTTATAAAGCGACTTTGATTTCTGGTGAAGAAGTGATCTTAAAAATCAAAAAACCTGATGTTTTATCGGTTATTGAAGACGATTTGCTGTTGATAAAAGATGTGGTAAAGCTCATTTCAACGTATTCTGAAATTGGTTCTAAATTAAATTTAAAACAAGCAATTTCTACTTTTGAAAAATCTTTGCTGGAAGAAGTTTCTTTGGTCAATGAGAGAAATAATATTCAACAGTTTGCTTTAAATTTTAAAAATAACAAAGAAACCTACGTTCCGAAAGTGTATGATGAATTTTCCAACAACAACGTGTTGTGTATGGAATTTATCGATGGAATAAAAATAACCGATAAAGAAGAATTGTTGAGAAATAATATTGATCCAATAGTTATTTCTGAAGTCGGTCTAAGGCTTTTTGTGTCTCAGATTTTAGATTACGGATTTTTCCACGCCGATCCTCATGCGGGAAATATTCTGGTGAAAAAAGACGGGAAAGTTGTCTTTATAGATTTTGGCGCAGTTGGAAAAATTCAGCCGAACGATAAAGAAATTTTAGAAAGTCTGATTGTTGCCTTCGTAGCTAAAAATTCTCATAAAATTGTGCGTTATCTGAAAAAAATGGCAGTGAGCTATGAGATTCCTGACGAAAGGAGGTTTGAAAATGATGTTGAAGAGGTTTTGAGCTTTGTTCACAGCACTTCTCTGAAAGATATTGATCCGAACGTTATTATCAACAAAATGAAAGATGTTTTGAAAGACAACAGGTTGTATATGCCTGATTATTTCTATCTTTTATTTAAAGGAATTGGTTTAATAGAAGGTGTCGGAAGAACGATCAATCCTGATCTGGATGTCGTAAAAAGTCTTCATCCTTACACAAAGAAAATATTTTCCAAGAAAATCAGCCCTAAAAAACTCTTCAAAACAGGATTGGAAAAGGTGATGACTTTCACCGATAATGTGGATGAGATTCCTAAAGAACTGCGATCTGTGCTGCAGAAACTGGATGACAACAGCTTTACGATTTCAAGCGAAATTAAAAATATTGAAAAGACCAATCAGTTAATAAAATCAAGCATTGTTAATCTTATTTTAGCGATGATTTTGGGTGCGAATATTATTGCAACAGCCATTGTTTTTGTGTCAGAATCCGAACCGAGAATTGGTGAAATGTCTTTGGTTGCTGTTTTAGGATTTTTATTTTCAGTTTTGCTTGTCATTATTCTTTTGTTGAGGATTTCAAGAAAGTAAGTTTCCCACAGATGGCACAGGTTTTACAGATGTTTGAAAATAAAAATTGCCACGAATACACGAATTATTTGCTATGATTTAAAAATAAATATTAGTGCATTCGTGGCGAAAATTAAATTGAGTAAATAAATGTTCCCCAAATTACCGTTTAACATGGATCTATAAGATGATCTCTGTGTAATCCTAAAATCTGTGGGATAAAACTTCATGCTTCCAACATCCATCTTCCAGCCTAAAAATACAAAAATTAATTGTCTATCTTTGCAAAATGGAAAAACTCACTTTTGCAGATTTTGACCTTCCGGTTAAAATTCTTGATGTTTTAGCAGATTTAAATTTATTTGAGCCCACTCCAATTCAGGAAAAAAGTATCAGTCCGATTCTTTCAGGAAGAGATGTGATGGGAATTGCACAAACGGGAACAGGAAAAACTCTGGCGTATTTATTACCGGTTTTAAAAACCTGGAAATATAATAAAAGCGGAAATCCTACTGTAGTTGTTTTGGTTCCTACAAGAGAATTGGTGGTGCAGGTAACAGAAATCGTAGAAAAACTGACAGAAAATCTTACTGCAAGAGTAATCGGGATTTATGGTGGTAAAAATATCAATACTCAAAAGCTTTTGTTTGATAATGGTTGCGATATTTTGGTTGGAACTCCCGGTAGAATCATGGATTTGGCGATTGATAATGCAATTTCTTTAAAAGAAGTTCATAAATTAATCATTGATGAATTTGATGAAATGCTGAATTTAGGTTTCAGACCACAGTTAACCCATATTTTTGAAATGATGCGTGAGAAAAGACAGAATATTCTTTTTTCGGCGACCATGACAGAAGCTGTAGATGAAATGCTGGATGAATATTTTGCGGGTCCAATCGAAATTTCATTAGCAAAATCTGGAACTCCGCTTGAAAAAATTGAGCAGACTGCTTATAAAGTTGAGAACTTCAATACCAAGATCAATTTATTGGAACACTTGCTGAAAAGCAATGAAGAAATGTCTAAAGTGTTGATTTTTGCCAATAATAAAAAGCACGCAGATTTACTTTTTACACAAATTAATGAGATCTTTCCGGAACAGTTTGATGTAATTCACTCAAACAAATCACAAAACTACAGACTAAAGGCGATGAAACGCTTTGAAAATGAGGAAATACGAGGTTTGATTACGACTGATGTTATGGCGAGAGGTCTTGATATTTCGGATATTACCCACGTTATCAACTTTGAAACTCCGGAAGTTCCTGAACAATATATTCACAGGATTGGTAGAACGGGAAGGGCAGATAAAGATGGTAAAGCAATAACTTTTGTAACCAAAAAAGAAGATGAATTAGCTTTAGATATCGAATTATTGATGGATAAAGAGTTGCAATACATCGATTTCCCTGAAGACGTAAAAATAAATCCTAAAAAAATTGCATCTGAAGAAGATCAGATCGTAATGAAAAATCCGGCTCAGGTAAAACTTTTCGAAGGCGGCGGTGCTTTCCATGAGAAAAAAGATAAAAATAAAAAGGAAAACTGGGGTGGACCTTCCAAAAGAAAAGCACCTAAAAAATTCGGTGCAAACAGGGCTCAACAGAAGGCAATTTCTAAATCTAAAAGAAAGAAATAGGGAAATAAAATAGAGTGAAGAGAAAGGATAAAAGACTTACAATCAAATGTATATCGTATAAAATTCCTTAAAAATTTTTTACACTCAATAAAGTAATGCGTCTCATACGAGGCGCATTTTTTTTAGAATTTGTAAAGCAAAATAAATTTTATTGTTGTTTTTTAAAAACAATAACTGAAGTATCGTTCACTCCGTCATTATTGTAATCTTCGATATGATCTACAGTCATCATTTCCGCATTGTTTAGCGAATGAACGACGAAAGATTCTACTATAGAATCTGAATAGGTAAAAGTCAGCATTTTTGAATTTTCACTGTATTGATAGGTTCCGGTATCAAATCCGTCAGCAATGCATTCAACATTATTTTTGGTGTAATATTTTATGTGGAAATTCTGGTTTTGCCCAAATTCAAAAGTGTTTAGAGATTCACAGCCGGTAATATTGCCTGATTGCAGAATTGCATTATTAGACCCAGAAATAATCATTGTTTTGCTCATTTTCCAGATTCCTGCAATGGGTTTTACTACATTTTGATTATTTTCATTGTCATCGTTAGAACAGGAAGAAAATAGGAAGAGTGTGGCAAACGCCAGTAAAAAATTTTTTTTCATTGATGTTTTTGTGTTTTTTATTTTCGTAAAACTATGATTTTATTTTAAACTGACAATGAAATAATAAAAAAAAGAGCAATTTTATTTAAAAAACTGCTCTTTTTTTGAGTAACCGAATGTTTTTATATTTACTTATTTAAAACAAGGATAATTTTGTCTTCAATACCATCGTTATTTTCATCGTCATAATTTGCTATAAATTGAAGTTCATTTTTAGTATGACTTATTACTTCAAATTGTTCATTATCAATGACTAACTTTTTCCCATTAAAATCATATGAGTAAGGAAGATTCTCCGTTCCATAATTTTTACAAGATCCATCTGTTTGATCATCAAAAATTGTAGAAGCCAAAGTATTATTAGACTTAAAATCAAATGTACTTTTTTTGTAACAAGTTGAAGCGTTTTGATTAGAGATGGTATTACCATTACTTCCTGAAATAGCAATTTCCTTTACTGGTCTCCATATTCCTACGATTGTTTCCGTGTTGTCTTCGTCCGAATCGTCGTTTTTACAAGAATTAAAAACAAAACCTATAGCTAATAA
>NZ_JBFRGA010000035.1:0-20802 GCF_052115105.1 Chryseobacterium sp. 2TAF14 | reverse complement strand
CTGTTACCATTACAGCTGCCCGTTGTAGCATTAAAAGTATGCGGACCTCCAAACTGATGCCCTAATTCATGTGCTACATAATCAATATCATAAGGATCTCCAATAGGATTAGATGAACCTGTAATTCCTGATGCTTTTTGAGAATTAGTGCATATTACTCCCAATCCTGCCAATCCGCCACCTCCTGTACTGAAAGTGTGTCCTACATCATAGTTTGCAGCACCAATAATTGAATTGATATTGGTTTGGCTTTCATCAATTAACGTATATGCATCATCATTTCCAGTAAAAGGATCTGTAGAAGGATCTGTAAAAATAACACTTGTTTCATTTGCTACTAAAACTAATCTTACCGCAAGATCTTGTTCATACACACCGTTTACCCTGTTTACGGTAGTTACAATTGCGGAAAGCGTCTGAGCGACAGTAGGAGATGCATAACCTGTTGCTGCAACAGCATATTCACCTGTACATGCAACTGCTAATCTGTAAATTCTGATCTGGCTACCTACACTTGGAGTAACGCTTTTTTGTTCGCTTTTTTTTTTCTGCCTGCAGATCATCTTTTACTCCGCAGCTTCTTGTTTTATTATTAATTAAATCATCTTTTTTATAAACGATATAATTATTAATATCACCTTTTGCATACGGATCAATATATAGATCTCCGGTTACAACAGACTTTATTTGAGCATGGAAACCAAGATCTGTAAAATCTAATTTTACAGTAGCATAAGCATCATCAATTCCCTGCCCCGTAAAAGTAACAATTCCCGGAAATTTTGCTGCCAACTCATTATCCATTACAGAAGATTTCCAGATTTTGAATTTAGCTTTTGTTCCGTTTGGCATTGGTAAAATGATAATTCTAGCATTATCTTTAGAATCATTATCTCTTAATTCAGGAACTGTATTAAAATAATTTTTTAAGTTCCCAACATCTAATTTGTAAGTGAGATATTTTTCAGGCTGTACTGTTCTGTTTTTAGAATCAGCATTTAAGCTTCTTTCATTTGAAGCAGAAAAAAAATCCTGTGCTTTAGTTAAAGAAACTGTCAGCAGAAATACTGCTGAATAAAGTAAATGTGTAATTTTCATATGAAATATTTTTTTTCAATATTAAAATTACTAATTATTTTATAATAACAATGCAGAAATCTCATAAGATTTCTGCATTTTGTATATTTTCTTCAAAGCTTAAACAATTAAGCTATCATTTATTACATATGAAGCGCTCTTTTTCCGGTAGCATCCAAAGCTGCTTCTTTAATCGCTTCTGCATACGTTGGGTGAGCGTGAGAACTTCTTGCAATATCTTCTGCACTTGCACGGAATTCCATTGCGATAACGCCTTCAGCAACTAAATCTGCAGCTCTCGCTCCGATCATGTGGAAACCAAGAACCTCATCGGTTTTTTCGTCAGCGATAATTTTCACCAAACCGTCAACATCACCACTTGCACGGCTTCTTCCTAAAGCTCTCATCGGGAAAGTTCCGATTTTGTAAGCTACACCTTCTTCTTTCAGTTGCTCTTCAGTTTTACCAACTCCTGCAACTTCCGGCCATGTGTAAACCACTCCAGGAATTAGGTTATAATTGATGTGAGGTTTTTGTCCGGCTAAAGTTTCAGCAACGAAAACTCCTTCTTCTTCAGCTTTGTGAGCCAACATTGCACCTTTGATAACATCTCCGATTGCATAAATGTTTGCAACGTTGGTCTGTAAATGGTCGTTAGTTTTGATTCTTCCTCTTTCGTCAAGCTCAACACCCGCTTTTTCAAGAGCAAGACCATCTGTGAAAGGTCTTCTTCCTACAGAAACCAAACAATAATCACCTTCAACGGTAACTTCTTCTCCTTTTTTATCTTTAGCAGTAATTTTTACAGAATCTCCGTTTCTTTCCACCGCAGAAACTGCCGTAGAAAGCATAAATTTCATTCCCTGTTTTTTAAGAACTTTAGTCAATTCTTTACTTAAAGCTCCATCCATTGTAGGGATGATTTTATCCATAAATTCAACAACAGTAACCTGAGCTCCCAATCTTAGGTAAACCGAACCTAATTCAAGACCAATAACTCCGCCACCGATGACAACCAAATGCTTAGGAATTTCTTTTAAATTTAAAGCTTCAGTAGAAGTAATCACTCTTTCTTTATCTAAAGTAATGAAAGGCAAAGAAGAAGGTTTAGAACCTGTTGCAATGATGGTATATTTAGAATCGATCGTTTCAGAAGAACCGTCGTTTTTAGTCACTTTAATCTGAGTTGCAGATTCGAAGCTTCCAAGACCTTCAAAAACAGTGATTTTGTTTTTGTCCATCAAAAAGTTGATTCCTTTTGTAGTCTGCTCTACCACTTCGTTTTTTCTCGCAATCATTCTTGCGATGTCTGCTTTTGGCTCGTTAATGATAATTCCGTGGTTTTCGAAATTGTGCTTTGCGTTTTCGAAATGCTCAGAACTGTCTAAAAGTGCCTTTGAAGGAATACATCCCACGTTAAGGCAAGTTCCGCCTAATGTAGAATATTTTTCAATAATTGCTGTTTTGAAGCCTAATTGTGCAGCGCGGATTGCCATTAATTACCACGCCACAAAGTGAGTTTTGTCAAGTTTTTGTGCGGGAAGATGGAAGTTGGTTGATGGAGCTTAATTGATTGAGAATACTATTTAACTATAAAAGAATTTCTTTTAAAATTATCTGTTTGCCTTTATCCAAATGATGACAGCTAAAAGAATCAGGGCAAATCCTAATTTCCCGCCAATAATGATCATTCCTAATCCCAAACACATTAATAATGTACCGGTAATATATAAAACAATACTTGTAATTGAACGATATTTGTTTTTCTCCCTTAAAATTTTCTGTTTTTCAGCATAAATTTCTCTCATCACTTCTTCTACATCCTGCTGATTGTATCCTTCTTGAATAATTAATTTATAAATGTATTTCTCATTATAGTTTTCAGATAGATATTTTTTGTATTTGCTTTCTATTTCATTTTTATAATTGTTATCCATGTTTTTATTAAAATTTTAGTTTCATCAGTTATTTTTTTAATTCAAAAGTTAAACATTTAAGTATAATTTTCCTTCCCCGAAAACTTCCTTATTCCCGTAAAAGACACCTCCGCAAATATACCATGGAAGATTTTCAAGATATTCTACAGCATTTTCGGGCTTCATATCTGCGACTTCTTTTTTAGCTATGATTCCTTTAAACCATCTGCTTAATTCCGGAGAATTTTCAGATTCGAGAGTGTATTTAAGCCAGATTCTTTGGCAAAGTCTGCATTGAATGATACTTACTTCAGCATTTCTGCCATCGGTAAAATCGGTTCCTACTATTGAAGTTCTGTATTCAGAATCAATTAAGTCGTGCTTTTCGCAGGCACAACCTAGTTTCGGAAGTTTTTTCATAAATGAATATTGATTTTAGATAAATTTTGATGCAAATCTAATGAATCTAAGTTTATTACTTCTTCATTAAATCCAATAAAATTTTCTCATATCTTTCCAAAATAATTTCTTTGGAAAACCTTGATTTAATGGAATTCCTGATAGAATCTGCATCATAATTACGATGAATCAGGGTAAGAATTTTCTGTGAAAAATCTTCGTGATTTTCAATATCAGCAATTTCGCCATTCGTATTATGCTGAATAATCTCATTGATCCCGCCTCTACAGTTATTCACCAAAGAATACGTTCCGCAGGCTCCGGCTTCCAACAAAACATTCGGGAAACCCTCATAACGCGACGAAAGAATAAACAAATCTGCAAACTTCAAAAACTGATACGGATTGTCTTGCCTTCCATGAAAAACGACATTCTTTAAACCTAAAAAATCTTTCATCTGATGAAGAATCTCACGATCTCTCCCATCTCCTAAAATATGAAGGATAATCTTTTCGTTTTTCAATCTGGAAAAAACTTTCAACAGGTTATCAAAGCCCTTTCTTGCAGACAAATTGCCGATAGCAACCACGTTTTTATAATTGTATTTAAAGCTTTCAGGCTTTGCAGAAACCTGCAGTTTTTCATTGATAAAATCAAAATCTACAGGATTATTTATTTTGATGACCTTCTGTTTTTTAATATTAAAATTATTCACCAGGTCGTTCATCATATCATCGCTTTGAGCAATGATCTGCTGGTAATTGTTGTAAAAATTATAGAAAAATTTAATTTCTTTTCTTGTAACATGCTCCGAAACAACGTTGGTTTCTCTGGCAATAAATTTAATTTTCGGAAAAAGCTTGATAAATAGAGACAAGTAAGCATTCACTTCTCCAAACCCGGAAAAAACAATATCGGGTTTTCTTCGGTAAATTTCCCTTAAAATAGGTTTTAAAGAATGCCTTATCCTTTCGGTATCGATGTCGATAATTTCCACATCTTTTTTTAGAAAATTTAAATAACCGCCTTGTTTTCGTAAAAGCAAAATCTTAGGTTCAAAACGATCCCTGGAAAGATGATTTGCAATGGTGGTAACGATTCTTTCTGCGCCTCCGGTTTCAAGATCTGGCAGAATAAACATGACAGAAATTTTCTTATTCATCCTGAGATTTTTTAAGTATTTCAAAGGAATTTTATCTTCACAACAGATCTGGAAAATGTTGCGAATGATTATTTAAAATATGATTAATCAAAAACCGATTTCCCTTCTGATCGAAAAAGATATACCAGGTTGTATTGGCATTTGCTTTATATTTTATAAATTTTTTTCCAAATTTTTGATAAGCTACAGGTGAATTTTTACTGATAGGTTTGGAAATATTATTCTTTATAAAATCATAAATTTTCTCTACATAATTCAAGGCAGAATCCTCAAAGCCAAAATATTCATTTACAAATAAAACTTCAAGTAATTTGTCAATTTCATTTTCAAATCTATCCTTATAAACAATTACTGTTTCCAAGGCAAACTTTCAATAAATGCAAACGTTCTTCTCCTCATTTCATCATGTGGAATTCCTTTCGCAAATCGCTCATCAAAATCATCTTTTACAGCATATTCAGATTGAGGTTCTGCAACTTGATCAATTGAAGTTTTCCTTTTCTTCATCTCAAGCAATTCTGCAATATCTTCAAGCTCATCCATTTCTTTAATCCATTGAATGAGTTCTTTTTTTGCTTCTAAAATTGGGTTTTCCATTGAGTCTTATTTAAATTTTCCCCTATTTATTTTCTCCCTTGTAAAAACCATTCAAGAAATACATTAAATAGTAAAACCAGCAAATATAATCCTGCTAAAAATAAAAGAAGATATGCAAAAAACTTTAAGACATCTTTCATTTAATTCGCAACATCGCTGATGAATTTTATTCTCAGCATTCTTACTTCTTCGTCAGAAAGCTCATCACCGAACTCATCCAGCAAAACTTTCATGCTGTCGCTTTCAGATTCGTTCATAAACTCCATAAAATCGTCTACTACATCTTCATCAAAATTATCTTCAATATAATAGTCAATATTTAGTTTTGTTCCCTGATAAACAATACGTTCCATCTCTTTCAAAAGATCGTTCATCGAAAGATTTTTGGCTCTTGCAATATCTTCAAGGTCAATTTTTTTATCGGTACTCTGAATGATGAAAACTTTATGGCTTGATTTATTGGCAACCTGCTTCAAAACCATGTCCTGAGTACGTTCTATATTGTTATCATCAACATATTTTGCAATAAAATCTGCAAATTCTTTACCGTATTTTTTGGCCTTTCCTTCTCCGACTCCGTAGATTTTGGCAATTTCTTCAACAGTAATCGGGTACTGGACCGTCATATCCTCCAAACTTGGATCCATAAAAACCGTGTAAGGCGGAATACTGTGCTTCTTGGCAACTTTTTTTCTGAGGTCTTTTAAAAGAGCAAATAAATTCTGATCTAAACCTCCGCCAGACTGCATCTGTACCTGATCGCTTTCTGCTTTTGACTGAGAAAGATCAAACTCGCGGTCTTCAGCAATCAAAAACGGATCTTTAAAATCTCCTGCTAAAACCTGTTTCCCTTTTTCTGCAATTTTTAAAACGCCGTAGGTTTCAATGTCTTTCTGCAGGAAGTTTTGTACGGTTGCCTGTCTTAAAATTGTTTTCCAGTAATTATCTTTTTCAGATTTTCCGAAACCGAAAAAAGAACTTTGCTCTAATTTATACGACTTGGTAACTGCCGTTTCTTTTCCGGCAATTACAGAAATAAGGTCTTTAGATTTAAATTTCTCTTTCGTTTCGTTAATTAATTCTAAGGTTTTCTTTAAATCTGCTGTAGCATCTTTCAGCTTTGGCGGATTGGCTGCATTATCACACATTTTGGCTCCTTCACCGTTTACAGGATCAAAAGTTTCACCAAAATAATAGAGGATATACTGTCTTCGGCTCATCGAAGTTTCGGCATAACCTACCACTTCATTTAAAAGCTGCAGACCTATTTCTCTTTCAGACACCGGCTTTTGAGCCAGGAATTTTTCAAGTTTTTCAATGTCTTTAGGATCGTAGAAAGCAAGGCAGTAACCTTCTCCTCCGTCACGACCTGCACGACCGGTTTCCTGGTAATAGCTTTCCAGAGATTTTGGGAAATCGTAATGGATCACAAAACGCACATCCGGCTTATCGATTCCCATTCCGAAAGCAATCGTTGCAACGATGACGTCTACTTCTTCCATCAGAAATTTATCCTGATTGGCAACCCTCACTTTCTGATCGAGACCTGCATGATAAGGAAGCGCATTGATTCCGTTTACCTGAAGAAGTTGGGCAAACTCTTCTACTTTTCTTCGGCTTAAACAATAAACAATCCCGGATTTTCCTTTATTTTTATTGATAAATTTTACAATTTCTTTATCAATATTCACTTTTGGAGTTACTTCGTAAAATAAATTAGCCCTGTTAAAGCTTTCTTTAAAAACCAGAGCATTGGTCATTCCTAAAGTTTTCTGAATGTCATCCTGTACTTTCGGGGTTGCTGTAGCTGTTAAAGCAATTACAGGAACATCTGCAATTTTATCGATAATCTGCTTTAAATTTCTGTATTCCGGGCGGAAATCGTGTCCCCATTCTGAAATACAGTGCGCTTCATCGATTGCAAAGAACGATATTTTAACCTCTTTCAGAAACTCTAAATAATCTTCTTTAATTAAAGACTCCGGAGCTACATAAAGAAGCTTTGTTTTACCACTTTTTATATCATCAAAGACCTGTTTGGTCTGGGTTTTGTTAAGAGAAGAATTCAGAACGTGTGCTACTCCGGTTTCAGAAGAAAGTCCGTTTACTGCATCTACCTGATTTTTCATAAGAGCAATAAGCGGCGAAACAACGATAGCCGTACCCTCAGAAATAAGAGCCGGAAGCTGGTAACACAGTGATTTACCGCCTCCTGTAGGCATCAGTACAAAAATATCTTTTCCATTTAAGAGATTTGTGATGATCTCTTCCTGCTGTCCTTTAAAGGTAGAAAATCCGAAGTATTTTTTTAATTCGCCTGATAAATTGGCTTTTTTTGCGCTCATCTAATTTTGTATTGCTAAATTTGCATCCAATCCAAAGTTATAAAATTTTTACTTAAAATAAAAGGAATAGATTTTTTTAGTCATCAAATTTATATTAAGTATAAATTGAAAACATTGGTAACCGATATACTAATTTCGTTATAAAAATGGAAAGAGACAACATTATCTCAACAGCAAAAAACACACTGACTATAGAAATTTCTGAGCTGGAAAAATTAAAAGAAAGAATTGGTGACGAATTTGTAAAAGCAGTAGAACTGATACATTCTGCCACCGGAAAACTGATCGTGGTTGGTATCGGAAAATCTGCTCACGTAGGAAATAAAATCGTTGCAACCCTCAATTCTACAGGAACACCTTCTCAGTTTTTGCATGCTTCGGAAGCCATTCACGGGGATTTAGGCGTTATTCAAAAACAGGATGTTGTTTTATGCATTTCCAATTCGGGGAACTCACCTGAAATCACCAATCTTGTTTCTTATTTAAAAGACTATTCTTCTGCATTAATCGGAATGACGGGTAACAGAAAAAGCAAACTTGCAGAATTTTCTGATGTGATTTTAGATACCCATGTAGATATGGAAGCTTGCCCGAATAAACTTGCTCCTACAAGCTCTACAACCAATCAAATGGCTCTGGGAGACGCTTTAGCAGTATGTCTTATGGAAATGAACGATTTTAAAGAAAATGATTTCGCCAAATTTCATCCCGGAGGAAGTTTAGGTAAAAATTTAACGGCAAGAGTTGAGCAGTTCCTGTCTTCACAAAAACCTCAGGTTTTTGAATATTCTCCTGTAAGAGATGTTATCATTTCTATCAGTGCGTCAAGTCACGGAATAACCGTTGTTACAGATAACGAAAAAATCATCGGCGTTGTTACTGATGGAGATTTACGCAGAATGTTGCTTAAAGGTGACGATATTTCTAAAGTTCTGGCGAAAGACATTATGTCTGCAAATCCTAAAACAATTGAAAGAGATGTCCTGGCAAAAGAAGCCATGAAAGTTTTAAAGGATAATAACATCGGACAATTAATTGTAACAGAAAACGGACAGTATTTCGGAATTATTGATCTGCATACTTTGTTGGACGAAGGGATTAATTAATTTTTCTGTGATTATTAAAGTGAAAAATTTCATCATATTTTGTTTTGCCCTTTTATCTTTTAATTTTAATGCTCAGGAAATTGATAAAACGTATTATTTATTAGGAGCAGTTGATAATTATTCAGGTAGAAATTATGAACTTAAAAACAGTGATTACAAAGGCTACATTTTAAAGGTCAATAAAGATGAAACCAATAAAATTAAAAAGCTTCAAGAAGTTTCCGGTTTAAAATTTTCAAACTTCAATTCTGAAACTTTAGAAAATTGGGTTTCTCTTAATTCTGATGTTTACGAAAAAGAAATCAATCAATTTTATTCTTTTTCTAAAGTAAAAGGTACAGAAAATTATCGTGGGATAATAAATCGTGACAAAGTTTTAAAAGGAACGAAAAACCAATTATTATCTTATCTATTAGGCTCATTTTTAATTCATGGAAATATAAAAACAGAAAATGATGGCGGAGATCAGTATGAAGTTTATGAAATTTCGGTTGCCAATGCCAAACCACAATTTGAAGTTTTAAAATCCATTTTAAAAGAATTAGGCGTATATACTATTAAAGAAGAGATTTGGTACAAAATTCCATTTACATTTCATGTAAAATTTTCTTCTGACTCCGAATTAAAAACTTTATTAGATAAAGAATTAGTTTATCAAAACAATTAACTAAAATAATTATTATCATTGCAAATCGAATCTCAGAATTCATAACATAAATTTATGGCAGAAGATAAAGAGATGTCCTTTTTCGGACATATTGGAGAATTGAGAGGGCATTTGATCCGCTCTATTCTTGCTATTGTTATAGCGGCAGTTGTTGTCGGTTTTAATATCAACTGGATTATGGATCATATCTTTTTTGGTCCTACCCGAAATGATTTCCCGACCTTTAAACTGGTAAATGATTTTTCACAATGGCTTTTAGGTGAAGACAGCATTACTTTACCTGATGAATTTCCCGTGAGAGTTCAGAGATTGTATCAGCAGTTTAATGTGATGATGGCGGTTTCTATTTTTGGTGGTCTTGTTGCAGCTTTTCCTTATATTGTTTGGGAATTGTGGCGGTTTATAAGTCCGGCTTTGCATCCTAATGAAAGAAAAAATTCGATATTCGTTATCAATTCGGTCTGGATTTTATTTATGACCGGAGTTTTATGCGGATACTTCCTTATTCTGCCTTTTGCAGTTAATTTTGGAGTTATTTTTAAAATTTCAGACATTATCATTCCGTTATATGACCTTAGTGATTATACGACTCTGTTTTTACAGGTTGTTTTAGGAATGGGTGTTGTGTTTTTATTTCCGGTTCTTATTTATTTCCTTACCAATATCGGGATTTTGAATCCTAAATTTATGAAGACCTACAGAAGACATGCGATTGTTCTGATTATGGTGGTTGCGGCAATCATCACTCCAGCTGATGTTTTGAGTATGATGATGGCAGCATTGCCTCTTTTATTGCTTTATGAATTTAGTATTGTGATGTGTGGTTACACTTATAAAAAAGTTCAGAAACGAGAAGCTGGTTTAAAAACAGTTCAAAAATCTTAAAAAAAATTAAATATAATAGTAGCGGCGCGAAAATCTTCGATTTTCGCGCCGCTTATTTTCACAATATATTTTAAAAAACAAAAACTCTGAATAATATTCTTTAATTTTGATTACAGTCAAATTTCATCCTATTTAAAAATGAAAAAAATTTCTTTCTCGCTTTTATTCGTTTCTGCAATTGCTTTCGGTCAATTCTTTGAAAAAGGGAAAACGTTTACAAAACAAGACACTTTAAAGGGTTCTGATACCCAATTCAGGAATTTCTGGGATGTAAAAAAGTATGAACTTTCCGTAGAACCGAATTTTCAGCAAAAAAGTATTACCGGAAATAATAAAATAAGTTTTGAGATTACCAAAGATATTTCAAACCCTGTTTTCCAAATAGACCTGCAGCAACCGATGAAAGTTGATGTGGTACAATGCAGTTTCCCTACTCCGAAACCGTTTAAAAGAGAAGGAGATTTTATATTCATTTCTTCTCAGAAAAATTTTAAAAAAGGAGAAAAATATACCATTGAAATTGGCTATTCCGGGAATCCTACGATTGCCAAAAACGCACCTTGGGACGGAGGTTGGGTGTTCACAACCGATGAAAAAGGAAATCCGTGGATGAGCGTTGCCGATGAAGGAATTGGCGCTTCGGTCTGGCTTCCTACAAAAGATATCTGGAGCGATGAGCCCGAAAACGGAATTGTTATGAAAATTATTACTCCAAAAGATTTAGTCGGGGTTGGAAATGGAAGATTAATTAACAAAAAAACCGAAAACAATAAAAACATTTTCACTTGGGAAGTTAAAAACCCGATCAATGCTTATTCAATTATTCCGAATATCGGAAAATATGTAAATTTTAAAGATTCTTATACCGGAGAAAAGGGAAAATTAGATCTTGATTATTGGGTGATCGATTATAATTTAGATAAAGCAAAAAAGCAGTTTCAGCAGGTAAAGCCAATGTTAAAAGCATTTGAATACTGGTTTGGTCCTTATCCTTTTTACGAAGATTCTTACAAACTGGTTGACTCGCCTTACCTAGGAATGGAACACCAAAGCAATGTTGCTTATGGAAACCAGTATGTAAACGGATATTTAGGCAATGATCTTTCGGGAACCGGAGTTGGCTTAAACTGGGATTTTATCATTATACACGAAAGCGGACACGAATGGTTTGCCAATAATATCACGGCAAAAGATCAGGCCGACATGTGGATTCATGAATCTTTCACCAACTATTCTGAAGTTCTTTTTACTGAAGATTATATGGATAAAAAATCTGCGGATCTTTATGCGCAGGGAATTCAGAATAACATAGAAAACGATGTTCCCATCATAGGAAAATACGGTGTACGAAACGAAGGAAGCGGCGATATGTATGCGAAAGGCGCAAGTATGATTCATACAATGAGGCAGATTATTAATGATGATGTGAAATTCAGACAGATTTTAAGAGGCTTGAATAAAGATTTTTATCATCAAACCGTCACGACCGAACAGGTTGAAAAATACATTTCAGAAAAGGCAGGATTTGATTTCTCATCTATTTTTAATCAATATCTAAGAACGGTTGATGTTCCTGTTTTAGAATATTCTCAAAACGGGTCAGAATTAAAATACCGTTTTGTAAACGGCGTAAAAAATCTGAAACTCCCGGTAAGATTTGGAGAATATATCATTTCACCAAATGAATCCTGGCAGACTTTGAAGCTTAAAAATTCAAATCCGGTAGAGTTTAGCAAGAATTATTATATCAGATATAAAAAGATTTAAAAATTATTAAAAAGCAAGATCAACATTATGGTTTTGCTTTTTTTAACTAAAATTTAGCGAAAAATTATTAATCTCCCTGTAACAAATTCAATTTATAATCAACTATTTATCTATAAAATAAACCTAATGAAAAAAATAGCAATCAGCTTAGGAATTCTTGCGGTGGCTTTTGTTCAAGCGCAATCTATAAAAACAAACATCGATCTTGTTAATGTAAAAGACGATAAAATAGCCGTTACGATGGAGTTTCCGAAAATGAAATCGAATGACGTGAAATTTCACTTTCCAAAAACAGTTCCCGGAACATATTCTGTAGATGATTACGGAAGATTTGTAGAAGGAATAAAATTTTTAGACAACAAAGGAAAAGAAATCGCTTTTACCAAAGTGAATGACAATACCTATTCTCTGAAAAACGCAAAAGCTTTAACCAAAATCACCTATTTGGTAAACGACAGTTTTGACGAAGAAAATCAAACTGACAAACACAAAGCAGTTTTTTCACCTTCAGGAACAGATATTGAACAAGGTAAAGTTTATCTGATTAATACGCACGGTTTTGTAGGTTATATCGATAATATGCAGGATGTTCCGTATCAACTGGTGATCCAGAAACCAAATGATTTTTACGGAACTACCGCTTTGGTTGATCAGGATAAATCTGAAGCAACCGATACTTTTACTTTAGCAAACTATGCAAAGCTGACCGATTCTCCTTTAATGTATTCAAAACCTGATTATATCACATTCAATGCGGGAGGAATGGATCTTGTTTTGGGGGTTTATTCTCCGACAGGAAAATATAAAGCTGCAGATTTTAAAGAAAATTTAGAAAAAATGGTTGTTGCTCAAAAGAAATTTTTGGGTGACATGAATACCAACAAGAAATACGCAATCATGCTTTATCTTGCAGGAACAGAAGGTCCACAAATAAAAGGTTTTGGAGCTTTGGAACATCACGAATCTACCAGTGTTGTACTTCACGAAATGATGCCTAAAGAAGCTATTGACGAAGCCATTGTAGACGTAGTTTCTCACGAGTTTTTCCATACGGTAAATCCGTTGAAAACGCATTCTGAGGAAATTCATTACTTCGATTATGCAGATCCGAAAATGTCTCAGCATCTTTGGATGTATGAAGGCGGAACCGAATATTTTGCCAATTTATTTCAGATTCAGGAAGGTTTGATTACCAAAGAACAGTTTTTACAGAGAATCGGCGACAAGATCAAAAATTCTAAAAGCTACGACGATACGATGCCTTTTACGGTGATGAGTAAAAATATTCTTCAGGATAAGTACAAAGACCAGTACAGAAATGTTTACGAAAAAGGTACACTTCTTACAATGTGTCTTGATATCGAACTGCGAAAATTATCAAACGGAGAAATGGGTTACCGTGATATGATCAGAAAACTGTCTCAGAGATTTGGTGAAAATAAGCCATTTAAAGATGATAAACTGATCGACGAATTGGTAGAGATCACAGGATTTCCTCAGGTAAGAGATTTTTACAATAAATACATTGCAGGAAGCCAGCCGACTCCGTATGCAGAATATTTGGCTCAAGTTGGTGTAGAAATAAAAAAACAGGAAACTCCTCCGGTTTTCTGGTTCATCAAAAACCCTGAACAAACAGGCTATAACGAAAAAAACAACGCATTTGTGTTTGATGAAAGCTCTGCACTTTCTTCTTTCTCAAGAAATATCGGGTTTAAAATTACTGACGAAGTTGTTGCATTAGACGGAAAAACAATTAATATTCAAAATGTGCAGGAATTTATTGGTTATGCACAGAAAATCAAAGACGGACAAGATGTAACCGTAACTGTTCTTCGTAAAAATGGCGACAAAACAGATAAAATTGATTTAAAAGGAAAAGCTGTTTTAGATAAAATAACTTTAGAAACATTGCAGTTTAAAGCAAATCCTACTCCTGCAGAGCAGAAACTTCAGGATCAGTGGCTCACTGGTAAAAAATAAGTGTTGATTGTTTTTGGTTGATCTTTGATGAATTTTTATTCAATGTTTAAAATCAAAAATTATAGTAAGAATTTAAAATAAAACAAGCGGGGAAATTTTCCTCGCTTGTTTATTTTTACAGTTCCTGAAAATATTTAATTTTCTTATTTTTCTAATAGATTAAATTTAAATCTAAAAATTAGCAACCAAAACCCAACAACTATTTATACAAATCTAATTCAATTGGATTATTATTTTTTTTGAGGTTTTCTTTTGTTCTTTTCTCAATCTCTCTGAAAACCTGATTGGGATCTGAGATTTCTCTTCCGTCTGATGTTTTCGATTTAAAAACAATTTTATTGGTTTCACTATTTTTCATCATCATTTCGCGCATATTTTTGGTAGGGTCGTTTATATAAGCTTTCCATACTTTTTTAAACTGGCTTTTGCTGGCTTCAATATCTTTCCCTCCCATTCCCATAATCTGCATTCCTGTCGGAAGATTCATTTCCTGATCTGCATTTACCTGGATTGTTTTATTTCCTATTAAGGTCATCGAATGCGAACCTGTTTTATCCTCAATTTTCACAATCAGTCCAGGAAGACCATAAAATTTATAAGGTCCGTCCTGAAAAGGAATATCGGTAGAAAACCAGGCTGTCCATTCACGACCTCCAAATTTCGTGGTTGCTTTTTGAACATTATATTCACCAATTTTTTGCTTATCCGGAAGAATTTTCCATATCGGTTTTTGATCTTCTTCTACTTTATAGCTGTCGGTAGAAACTCTCACAAAAAGATACGTTTTAAAATCCGGATATTGCTTGGTAACTTTTTCCGAAACCAAACCCTGATTATTTTTTCTGTTGATACTGATATTTCCAGGCGAGCCTTTCAATTGCTTTTCTATATCTGCCTTCATCGTAGAGTCTGCCACAAATGTCTCTCTGCTGTAATATTTAGACCCCGACTTATCGATATCAAGGAGCATCATCTCTGTTTTTACATCTTCTTTATTGGTAGAATCGGGAATAAATTTATAATCGTAAAAAAAACGGTTGGTCTGTGCAAAAATACTGCACCCCAATACTAATAATAAGCTTAAAATAATTTTTTTCATCTTATTTGATTTTATTTAAGTTCTATTCTGTTGTTATCTTTTTTTATTCTGGCTTTCAGACGTTCTTCCTGGCTTTTCATCTGGTTACCGCTTCCTTCTTTCATGATCATCGTAACGCCTCGCCTCCCATCTGCATTTGCTTCAATCCTTTTGTGGGATCGTTCTCATATTCTTTTACCAATTTTTCGTATTGTTTCTGATTGATCATAATTTCTTTTTCACCAAAAACATCTTTCGGAATTTCTGAGATATTTTTCACAGCCTGCAAAGTAAAAACATGCGATTTGCTAAGGTCTTCCAGCTTTACGATCAAACCCGGAAGACCATGAAACTTGTAAGGTCCATCCTGAATCGGAATATCTGATGTAAACCATGCTGCCCATTTTCTTCCTCCAAACTCAGCTTCAGCTTTCTGCGTATTCCACTCTCCTATTTTTTGTTTTTCAGAACTTATTTTCCAATTGATTTTGCGGTCATCGTCAACTTTATAGTGATCCATCAAAATTCTGTTGTGCAGAAAAACATCATAGTTCGGATATTTTTTAGAGATGGAATATCTCACCAAACCTTTTCGCGAATCAGCTTTTATATTGATCTTTCCCGTTAAAGCCAGTTGTTTTTCCAAATCAACTTTCATAATAGAGTTTGAATGATAAACAGTATAGCTGTAAAATTTAGATCCGGAATCGGCAACATCAAGATTCATCATCTCGGTTTTTACATCAGCAGTATTGGTAGAATCTGGTATAAAACGGTATTCGTAGGTAAAACGTTTGTTCTGGGCATTCGTGAAAATCCCGATAAGCACTACACTGAAAACGGTTATCAGTTTTTTCATTTTAAAACTTATTTATAAATACTTAGAGCCTGTTTAAAATTAATATTCTAAATTTTCTTAACTAAAATTCTTTATTTTTAAAACATTAAATAATTAAGAATTATTCTGATAATGAATATGTTTAAGGATCAATAAATTGATTTTGGTTAAAATCATTAAGCATAAGTCTCAAACCTTAACTTCTAAATCTTAAAAATTTTTAATAAATATGAATTTCGCAAAGGCGCAAGATTGTTTAACTATAGTATGCTTTAAGGCGCAAGGATTTTATCTTCGATAAAATTGATCAGCATTATAAAAGAAAATCTTCGATTTTCTCCTTGCGCCTTAAAAACAGAGAAYTTTTATCAAATCTTGCGTCTTTGCGTTTTTCAAATAAATTTAAACAGGTTCTTAAATTTTAAAAGATCATTTTTGTTTAGTTTTGATGTGAATTTCGCCTGTATCTTTACCTGAAACTTTCGTTTTATTGATATTGATAGATTCGATATTCTTTGGATCAAGGCTTTGCATTTCTTCACTCGAACTTACCTTTCCATCAAGGAAATATTTTACATCTCCAACAGAATTAGTCTTAATCATATCTTTCACATTGGTTTTAAAAGTTCCTCCTGTAGAAAGAATTTTAGTATTAGAAGCTATCGGAGATTCGGTGTAACTTGAAGTGGCAGAGTAATTTACTTTTGGCGCATGTGCATCTACAGAAATTATCCAAGGATTGTTTTGTGCTTTTTGTCTTACAATTTCGGCTTGTTTTCTGGCAACTTCGGCTTGTTTTCTTGCCAGTTCAGCTCTTTCTTTAGATAATCTTTCTAGTTTTCTCTGGTCTTTTTTAGACAATTGTTTTTTTGAAATACGGTTTGTGTCATTAAAAAAAGTATAGTCTTTCCCCGAATATTGTTTTACAATTTTCTTTAATTCTTCAGAATCAGAAAAAACATCTTTTCCGTTAAAATAAAATTTGTTGATGTCGCTGTATTTCTTTTTAAATTCAGGTGAATTGAATCTGTCTTTCAAAGCTTTAATTTTCTCTTCACTTAAACCGGAGTTTTCTTTAAATTCTTTAGAATCAAACATTTTTTCCAGATCAAGTTCTTCTCCGTTTACACTTATTCTGTAGTTATCTCCATCCGGAAAAACTCTTTTAAAGCTCATGTCTTTAAGAATTACTTTAGCATCTTTATCGGCAAGCATTTTATCTCTTCTGCTTAATAGATCGTCAAAATCTACTCTAAACTGCTTATCTCTGTCAACAATTTTATCCATTTCACCCGAAAGTTGTTTTAACTCTTTTGCTTTTAACTCAAATTCATAGCTGCTTTCACCTTTTTCTTTTGCTATTTTCTGAAGTTCGGCAGCTTTTTCTTTTGATTTTTCACTTAAGGTTTTAAGCTTTTCAGACTGAATTTTCAGCTTTTCATTGGCTTTTGAAATTTTTTCCTGCTGTATTTTTACAATTTTATCAGCTTCATTTTTGGGAGAGATTGTATCTTTTTTAATTTCTGCAACCGCTTTTTCAATTTCGCTGTTTACTTCTTTTATTTCTTTATTTTTTGCATTAACCATATAAGCAAATGCAACGGTGAATAGAACCGGTAAGGCAAATATTCTTCGCGCATACCCGAATTTTGTTTGAGGTTTTTGTAACATTTTAAGTCTTTTTTTAAGGTTTGAACTTAGAAACGGACTGGTCGCAGGCAAAGTTTTTCCGGAAAAGTGGCTTGCTAAAAGCATCTGCGCAAATGCTTTTGTGTCCGATTGTTTTACGGCTTTTTTATCAGCCAGGTATTCGTGTATTAAATTGATTTCTTTTTTGATGATATGAAAGAACGGATTGAACCAAAAAACAGAAGTAATAATCTCTATAAATATCTTGTCTACAGAGTGTTTTTGTTCAATATGAACCATTTCGTGCTTTAAAATCTGCTTTCCTACTTCTGAATTAATAATGATAGAATTTTTCCAGAAAAGATGTTTAAAATAGGAAAACGGAGCTTCTGAAAGATTGGTCTGGTAAAAATTTACCCCTTCAAAACTTTCTTTCTTAAACTGGCTTTTGAGCTGCTGGATCCTGAAAATCCCGTACATGAATTTCCCTAAAAAATAGAGAGAAACCAGCCCCAAAGCTGAAAAAATAATTCTAAAATAAATGTAGTCATGGCTTATGGTTTTGTTTGTATTTAAATTCTGTATCTTATTGATCAGTAAAAACAAATTTTCATTAACCTCGATCGTAAAGTCTTCTACTTTAATAAGAGGCAGCAAGATCGAGATCAGCATTGCCGACAAAAGGTAAAATCTGTTGTAATGATGAAAGGTCTTGTCTTTTAAAGACAACTGATAGTACAAAAACATTACACCCGAACAGATGATTACTTTTCCGAAGTAAAAAAACAGAGTTTCCATATTAATCTTTGCTTTTAAGTTCGTTCAACAGCATTTCAAGATCTTCAACGGTCATTTCGTTTTTTTCTACCAAAAAAGAAACGGCGCTTTTGTAAGAACCTTTAAAATAATTTTTCACCAGGCTTTTCATCGTTTTCCCGGAATACTGTTCTTTTGTTACCAGAGGAAAGTATTCGTGCTGTCTTCCGTACACATTATAATCTACAAACTCTTTATCTTTCAGCACTTTCAGGATTGTAGAAACGGTATTGGTATGAGGCTTTGGTTCCGGATAGAGATCCAAAACATCTTTAAGAAAACCTTTTTCGAGTTTCCATAAAAACTGCATTACCTGTTCTTCTGCTTTTGTTAAAGTCTGGATGATCATAATATGAATTTAATTATTGGGATAAAGTTAATAAAAAAACCGTATCACTAATAAATTAGTTATACAAATGTAGAATAGGCACAGAATGAGAAAATATATTTATTTTAGTGCTTTAAAAATTTCTAATGAAAAGATATACTCTACTTTCTGTTTTAATGTTGTTGATATTTAGTGTAACATCAGCGCAGACATCATCTGTTTTCGGATCGGTTACAGAAGCCAAAACAAAAATTGAAAACACGGTTCCTTTGGTTTTGGAACATTTAAAAAAAATAAGCGAATCGCAAAATGATAACGGAATTCTTACCAACGGAAAAGCCGCTCTTAAAAAAGAATACGATATCGTTGCATTAGAATTTGACCTTTACAGGGGAAATATGGCAAGCTGCATCGTCAACAAATCTTCTAAAAAAGCTACTAAATGTATGAATTATCATACCCTGTATTTCAGAAATACATTAGTAAACTACGATAATTTCGTTAATTATATTACCAAGAAAAACGGATATTTGGGCGTAGAAGACGAGTCTGTAAAAAAAGATTTCAAACCTACAGAGATTGCTACCAAGATCGATACCGATTTCACAGCCGCTTCAAAAGCAGCAGGTAAATTGAAAGGTACTGCAAAAGCAACTTATTTTGAGCAGGTAAAATCTGAAGATTTTAAACTGGCTCCTTTTGATACTTTAGTTCAATAGATAAAAGTACAGCATACAAAAATCCCGCTTCAAATGAAGCGGGATTTTTTTGTTATAATTTTTTGTACTCATCAGAAACTACTCTTCCGTTGAATGGTTCGCTCCACGCAACGAAAACCCTTTCATCAGGAGATCTTATAATCTCTGCCTGAATCACTTCATATTCTCCATTCTCATTTTCTCTTTCAACAATAAGATCCACACCTTTTCCGATACCCTGCTCAACTTCTACTTTATATCTTTCATCTTCTTTTATAAAGTCTTCTTTTCTAAATGTTATATCAGCCATAATTATTTATTTTTTAAAATACTAAAAGCAATTAGTAAACCATTTATCAATTTAAAATTAAAGACTGTTTTAAAATTCATATCATTAATTCTTAACTTAAATAAACTTTGTTCATTCATTATTTTAAAACATTCAATAATTATGGATTATTTGGATAATGAATAAGTTAAAAATTAATAAATACAAATTTCATGATTGGTTTTTCGCAAAGGCGCAAATTTTTTTAAATATAGTACGCTTTAAGGCGCAAGGATTTTATCTTCGATAAAATTGATAAGCATTATAAAAAGAAAATCTTTGATTTTCTCCTTGCGTCTTAAAAACAGAGAACTTTTATCAAATCTTGCGTCTTTGCGTTTTTCAATAAATTTAAACAGGCTCTAAGTATAAATCTCTTTCAACCTTAACTTCTTAATATTAAAAAACAAAAAAGGAGAAGCATTTCTGATTCTCCTGTTGGTAGCGGGGACACGACTACCACCCTACAATATAACTTACTCATTTACAATAATTTAAAATATATTCTGGATTTTGGTATGCCGAATTGTATGCCTCTTGAATTTTAATCTGCTTAAATAAGTCCTTCATCAGCAAAACTCATGTAACTTTCTTTTGTTATGATGATGCTATCAAATAAAGTAATATCCATAAGTTTACAGCTTTCATTTAATTTCTTTACAATGTTCAAATCTGTGGAACTTGGTTTTAAATTTCCACTTGGATGATTATGAACTAATATGATACCTGGAGCCAAGCATTTTAATGCTACTGATAGTACAAGTCTGACATCTACTAAACTACTTGTAATTCCACCTTTGGATAAATTGTAGATTCCTAATACACAGTTTGAATTATTAAGCAAAATTACTTTTACTTCCTCCTGCATTTCTATTGTTTCTTCATTCCAAAACTTTCTTATAATTAGAACAGCATCAAAGCTTGTCGTAATCTTTGAACTTACAATTTTATTAGGTTTGTAAGATCCTGGATTTCAGAAACTTCTGATATAATATTATTCATTTCTTTAGTTTAAATTGTTTTGTAATAGTTTATTCTGATACATCAATACAGAGAATTTCTTATCTTTTCTCAGAATCAACATCATATATTCTGGTAACTCAATATCCTGCATCTCTTCTAATTTCTGTTTTAAAAAATCTAAAATGTCACCTGGATATAGGAATTCTACTCTCATTAATAC
>NZ_JBFRGA010000034.1:0-26136 GCF_052115105.1 Chryseobacterium sp. 2TAF14 | reverse complement strand
GAAAAGTTATGTAAGATTTAAGTTTCACAAAATTTTAAATTTTTTCAAAAAAAACTTGCGTAGTTAAATGACTACATTTAAATTTGTAGTCAAATAACTTCATAATGAATTTAAGACGTGATGTTTTTCAGGCAATTGCCGATCCTACAAGAAGATCGATTCTCGCTTTGGTTGCTGCACAATCGATGACAGCCGGAGCGATTGCTTCAAATTTTGATACAGCGAGACCGACCGTTTCAAAACATATTCAGATCTTAACTGAATGCGAACTGTTAACTTCCGAGCAAAACGGAAGAGAAATAATTTACCATCTTAATCCACAAAAAATGAAAGAAATAGCCGATTTTATTGAGCCTTTCCGTAAAATGTGGGACGACCGCTTCAATTCTTTGGAAGCAATTATGAAAAACTATAAAAACAAATAATCAATATGGAACTCAAAACAAAAATTAAAGCAGAAGAAAACACACAGGAACTCTTTATTACCCGTGAATTTGACCTTCCTCTAGAATTGCTTTTTAAAGCATACGAAGATGCAGAAATTGTAGAACAATGGATGAATACAAAGGTGATAAAGCTTGAAAATCATAAACACGGAAGCTGGAGATTTGAAACCTCACATTATGGAAATGTTGTATTTTCTGCAAACGGAGTCATCCTTGAATTTATTCCTAATGAAAAAATAACCCGAACTTTTGAAATGGAAAACACACCGTTCCCTGTACAGCTTGAATTTCTGACTTTTGAAGAAATCGGGGAAGACAAAAGCAAACTTACTATTCAGCAGGTCTTCAAATCGGTAGAATTCAGAGATCAGCTTTTAAAAATGCCTTTTGCAAAAGGATTGAGCATGGCTCATGATAAGCTTCAGAATATTTTTACCCAATCAAAATAATCTAAAAATGAAAAAAAGAAACAAAATCATTTACTGGATTGCCACAATTTTTCTTTCCATCGGAATGTTGGCGGGAGGAATACAACAAATGCTTCAGATAGGAGGCTACAACGAAATAATCACCAAGCTGCATTACCCTTTATACGTTTTATCGATTTTGGGAGTCTGGAAAATTTTGGGTGTAATCGCAATTCTCATTCCGAGATTTCCATTGCTGAAAGAATGGGCTTATGCAGGTTTTTTCTTTGCCATGTCGGGCGCAGCAATTTCTCATTTTGCATCAGGCGAAAGTTTTGCAGAAGCAGTTCCAGCTTTGATATTATTGATCGTAACTGTTTTATCCTGGTATTTCAGACCTGCAGACAGAAAAATAACCTCAAAAAACAACGAAAATGAATCTGCAAGCTGAACAATTTTTCGGAAAAGCCAAAAAATGGAAAGAAGAATTTTATTTACTGCGCGAAATCGTTACTGAAAACGAAGATTTGGAAGAAGATTATAAATGGATGCATCCCTGCTACACATTAGACGGCAAAAACGTTGTGCTGATCCACGGTTTTAAAGAATATTTTGCATTGCTTTTTCATAAGGGCGTTTTGATGAAAGATCCTGATCGTATTTTGATTCAACAGACTGAAAATGTACAGTCTGCAAGACAGATCAGATTCAAAAATATTGAGGAAGTAGAAAAGCGGCGGGAAGTGATAAAAAAATATATTCAGGAAGCTGTAGAAATAGAACGATCCGGGCAAAAAGTAGAATTGAAAAAGGCTTCAGAATATCCTGTTCCTGAAGAATTTCAAAGAGCTTTGGATGAAGATTCCGCTTTAAACCAATCATTTTATGCTTTAAGTCCGGGAAGGCAAAAAGGATATTTATTCTATTTTAATCAGGCAAAACACTCCAAAACCAGAGAAAGCAGAATTGAAAAATATTATCAGCAAATCCTGGATGGAAAAGGAATTGACGATTGTTTTTAAAATTTGCTTAATCTGCAATATCTGCGAGAAATATCAATACTAAATTTCTTTACATAATAAAAAGAGGAATTCCTGTTTTCAGAAATTCCTCTTTACTAAAATGATATTTTATTTTTCTTTCACTTCTTTTGTAATCTGTTTTTCAGCATTTTTAGCCTGTTTTTCCTGAGCCGCTTTTTCTTTTCGCTGCTGTCTTTTTGTTTTTTTCTCGGCACGTCTTTCTTCACGAATTACTTTGTTCGATTTTTCGTTATACAAAGCATCGATAATTCCCTGTCCTGTTTTGCTGAAAATTTTAATTTTAGGTTTTTCATGGGTTCCCGTAACTACAATTGGAAAACCAATTAATCCTCCCGGAAGAATTCCCACACGAATTCTAAGATCAAGAAGCCCGTTAAAACTTGTTGTCCCGCTGATTGTAGGTCTTAAAATAGAAACTTTAAAGGTGAACTTATCTACATGAATAAGGTTATTATTGATGTGTGTTTCTATATTTACTCCTTTCATATCGGGATCATTAAAAGCTTTTGCGCCGATATTATCACCAACTGCCGAAAGCATTTTCAGGTTTTTCACTTCTACGTCACGGAGATTTACCACACCTCCACCTTCTAAAGACGGGTAAATCGGTTTCATGTTTTTATCGAAATCACCTTTTAATTTGTAATCAAGAGAAACAATTCCTTTTACGTTTTTGGCTGCAGTTGCCATTTCACGCACCATATCGATTTCATTATACGCTCTTTGTACATCAAAATCTAAAACTTTCAGAGCAATATCGTAATTAGCCGTCAACGGAGATTCGTCCTGATAACGCGCATCGATTGTCATCCTGCTTCCTACCACATCAAATGAAGTGTTTTTAAGAAAAACTTCGCCTTTATTGACTGAAGCCAAACCGAAAAGATTATTAAGGTTTAATCCTTTAAATTCTACATTTTTAGCATCTGCTTCAAGCGAAACATCCAGGTTTTTAGGGATAATCACAACACCGCTGCTCTTCGGGTTTTCTACTTTTGCATAATCTACTTCTATTGATTTTTTTGAATTGTCACCATCTTTCAGCGCCATAAACTCGTCGATGAGAATGTAGCGGGATTTTAATTTAAACTTACCGTGAAGCGTACCTCTTCTTTCGATAAAATAATTAATTGTGTTTAAAAGATAACCATTTAAAGCAAAATCTGACTTACCGTAGTTGGCAAAAAACTTCCTGAACCACATTTTTTCATTCTCAAACTCAAAGTTTCCTTCCCTAATGTAAAATGATTTCGGAAGATATTCTGTAGTCGCTTTTATATTTTTTAAAATTAAATTTCCACGATTGTCTAATCTGCTGTATTGCCCTGTTGTAGCATAGCTTTGTCGTCCGTTTAAAGACAGATCTGCCATAATCAGTCCGCTTACATCCAAACCTTTTTTGGCAAAAACTTTATAGATTCTTCCAACATTCAAAGTACCTTTTGCACGAACTTTATACAATACATCTTCAAAATTCTGCAAATCTGCATTCACAAAAACAGGATTTCCTTCAAAATCAAATTTAAAAGGATCGAGCTTTACGCCCAAACTCTTAAAAGTACCGTCAGTATTGATAATATTGGCAACAATATTAATATTCTGAATCGGGTTAGGATAATATTTTGTTTTCAGCCAACCGTTTTTCAGATTGAGGTAACCGTTGGTTTTCGGGAATAATTTTTTATCTAAACTAAAAATTCCGTTTGCCTTGATATTGGTGTCCATCAAACCTCTTGCGTCAATATCTTTTAAACCTAAAGCCTGGGTTAAAGTCTGAAGATTAACCGCACCTTTCACATCGGCATTGATCTGCATTTCGTTTAAACCTTTCGTTTTTACGACCGCTTTAAAATTATTATTCGGACCGAGATCGAAGCTTAGGTTTTTGAGGTCAAGTCCCAATTGTTCTGTGTTTAGATCGGGTAAATCTACATTCAGATCCATATTAAAATTATTCATCGGAACCGGAGCTTTTCCGTTTGAAACAAAACCGTCTTTTACAAAAAGTCTTGCTTTCAGTCTTGGTTTTTGATTTTTCGGCTCGCTGAATCTTCCTTTCAGGCTGAAAAACAGGTCGCTTTTCCCTTCTATCTTCGTATCTTTTGCCCAGTCTAAATATTGTGGCGGAAGCACAGAAATCATATCACGAATCGTTGTTTTCTCGGATGCCGCTTTAATGTCGAGATTATAACCGTCTTTTAAAATACTTACAAAACCCGTAAATTTTAAAGGCAAATCATTAATTCTCAATTCGTTTTTTCTCAAAACAAAAGTTAATGCATTCGTATTGATTCTTGTAATCAAATCGGCGTGCAGCGTTTTTTGTTTAGCGTAGTAAGTTCTGTTTAAGCTAAAATCTAATTTATCAATATCAAGATCTGTTGTAAGATCAAAAATATCTTCGCTTAACCCTCCTTTTCCTGTATAATTCAACCCTTTTGCATCTACCAAAACTCTTGCAGCATGGTCGTTGTATTTAATATTCCAGTTTCTTAATTTAATTAAATCGAGTTTAATTGAAGCTCCTGTTCCTGTTGTATCTTTGGGTTTATCTGAAGGTTTAGAGACATAAACATTGTAGTTTGCCTCCCCTTTCATATTTACGAAAACATTTGCAGTTGCATCGGTAACGTAGATTTCATCAATTTTTACTTCTCCGTCGAAGATCAGGTTTTTAAGATTGATTCCCACTGCAACTTCTTTTGCGGCAAGTAATGTATCATTCTGAAAAGGTTTTGAGCCTTTCAATAAAAAATCGTCTACCGAAACGGTCAATGAAGGAAAGTGCCTGAAAAAAGTAAGGTGCGTTTTTTTATAATCAAGCTCGCCTGCAAGATGTTTGTTGGCAAATAATTTTACCTGCTCAGAAACTGTTCCCGGAAATAAAATGGGAATAATAAACATAAGAAAAAGAATGGATGCAATTGAAATTCCTGTCCATTTAAGAATTTTCAAAATTATTTTTTTAAATCTTTCCATGATCTGATAATTTTGAGATTTATACTGAGAAAAATCTATGATAATATTTCTGTACTATCTAAAATCGAGCCATTGAAAACCTTATGCATAACGGAAATAAAACATGAAATCTGATTATCAGATTGTTTCAATTAGCTTTTTATAATTTTTCTTTTTTTATTGTTTATTATTTTTGAAAACTGCTTAAAACTTAGATCCTGTTTAAATTTATTGGAAAAACGCAAAGACGCAAGATTTGATAATAGTTCTTTATTTTTTAAGACGCAAGGAGAAAATCAAAGGTTTTCTTTTATAATGCTGATCAATTTTATTGAAGATAAAATCCTTGCGCCTTAAAGCGTGCTATAGTTAAACAATTTTACGCCTTTTTGCGAAAAACTAATCATAAAATTCATATTTATTATTTTAAACAAGCTCTTAGAACACATTTTAATTTTGCTAAGAATTTTAATTAATTATTTTTTAATATTAACCTGCAATAAACTATTCAACTCACCGTTGTTTAGGCAGATTTAAAGATTTATTTCTCAATGTTTTGAAGATTGGATATTTTTACTTCTCCATAATAAACTTTTATTTCAAAAATAAACTATAAAAATTGATACAGAAAACATCATTAAAAACTGCAACAACAATTGCTGCAGTCTGCTTTAGCTCGGTTGTTTTTGCACAGCAGAAATACTCGATAAGCGGTACGGTAAAAGACAAGAAAAATGGCGAGCTGCTTCTGGGTGTTGCCGTAAAAATCGCCGAAGATCCCACCATTTCGGTTGTTGCCAATGAGTACGGATTTTACTCTCTTTCACTTCCCAAAGGTTCTTATACTTTGGTGGTTTCTAATCCAGGTTTTAAAGATTTTCAGCAGTTGATTAATGTTGAAGGTGATGTAAAGCTCAATCTTGATTTAGATCAGGAAGGCGAGGAAAGAACTGCTAAAATTGATGAGGTTATAATTTCAGGCGTTAAAAAAGATAAAAACCTCTCTTCTGCACAAATGGGAACCGAAACTTTAAGCATAAAGCAAATAGACAAACTTCCCGTTTTGTTTGGTGAAAAAGATGTGATGAAAACAATCCAGCTTTTACCCGGAATTAAAAGCAGCGGTGAAGGAAGCAGCGGGTTTTCTGTAAGAGGCGGCGCAACTGATCAAAACTTAATTTTGCTTGATGAAGCTGCAGTTTATAACGCATCGCATTTGCTCGGATTTTTCTCTACATTCAACAGTGATGCGCTGAAAGATGTGAGCATTATCAAAGGAAACAGCCCTGCTCAATATGGTGGGAGACTTTCTTCTGTTTTGGATGTAAAAATGAAAGACGGAAACAGTAAAGATTACAATATAAACGGAGGAATTGGTTTAATAAGCAGCAGATTAAGCGTGGAAGGACCGGTTCAGAAAGAAAAATCTTCATTTATTGTTTCGGGAAGACGAACGTATGCAGATGTTTTCCTGAAAGCAACCGATGATTTTAAAGATAGTAAATTATATTTTTATGATTTAAACCTAAAAGCCAATTATCAGATTAATGATAATAACCGATTATATTTATCGGGATATTTCGGAAGAGATGTTTTAGGCTTAGGCGACACTTTTTCTACAGATTGGGGAAATACAACCGCTACTCTACGCTGGAACAGCATTATCAACAGCAAATTATTTTCGAATACTTCATTCATTTACAGCAATTACAATTATAATGTAAGCTTAAGCAGCAACAATAATACTTTCGGGCTTGATTCTGAAATTGAAGACTGGAATCTGAAGCAGGATTTCTCATGGTTTGCAGGGAATAAGCACAATGTGAAGTTTGGTTTACAGTCAATTTATCACACCATTACACCAAGCAGCGCTTCGGGAACAAGTGTGAGCAGCTTTCCGAGAAACCCGAGATATTCATGGGAAAATGCGGTTTATATTAATGATGATTTTAAAGCAACAGAAAAGCTGACGATTAATTACGGAGCAAGACTTTCAATGTTCAGTGTTTTGGGAGGTGATACTTTTAATACTTATGAAAACGGAGTTTTAACCGATTCAGAATATTTAGAAAAAGGAAAATTCGGGAAAACATATGTGAATCTTGAGCCGAGAATTACCGCAAATTACAGAATTAATGAAGTAAGCAGCGTAAAAGGAGGCTATTCCAGAAACACCCAAAATTTACATTTATTAAGTAACAGTGGAAGCGGAAACCCAACCGATCAATGGATTGGAAGCAGCTACACCGTAAAACCTGAAATTGCAGACCAGATCAGCGCAGGTTACAGCAGAAACTTTAACAACAATAATTATGAGCTGAATGCCGAGATTTATTACAAATCGATGCAGAACCAGATTGATTACAAAAACGGAGCGCAAATTACTTTCGATACCGCAGCAGACGTAGAAAGCGAACTGCTATTCGGAAAAGGAAGAGCTTACGGTTTAGAATTAATTGCCAAAAAGAAGAGCGGAAAACTGACCGGCTGGATTTCTTATACTTTATCTAAAACCGAAAGAAAAATCAACGGAATTAATGATAATGAATGGTACGACGCAAGGCAGGATAAAACGCATGATCTTTCTGTTGTAGCAACGTATCAGCTCAATCCGAAGTGGTCTTTCTCGGGATTATTCCTTTACAGCACAGGAAATGCAGTGACTTTCCCAACCGGAAAATATGAGTTGAACGGACAAACAATCTTCCAGTACAGCAGCAGAAATGCAGACAGAATGCCTGCTTATCACAGAATGGATCTGAGTGCAACGTATGAACCAGTTTCTAATAAACGCTGGAAAGGCTCATGGTCATTCGGAATCTACAATGTGTACGGAAGAGAAAATGCATACACGATTACTTTTGAAGACAATCCGAATAATCCGGGAACGACAAGAGCAATGCAGACTTCACTTTTCAAATGGGTTCCGAACATTACTTATAACTTCAAATTTTAAATTTAATTAATGAAAAATATATTTTTAATCATATTGTCTTTATTTTTAGTCACTTCTTGTGAAAAAGAAATCGATCTGGATCTTGAAGACCAAAGCGGAAACATCGTCATAGAAGGAAACATAACCGATCAGGATGGACCGCATTATGTAAGAATTACAAAATCGGTTGCATTTACTCAGCAAAATGAATATCCACCGGTAGAAAATTATTATGTTCGACTGACTGATGATTTCGGACAATCAGAAACTTTAAATTATGTAGGTGACGGATATTACAAAAGTTCTATTATTGAAGGGATACCGGGACACACTTACACTTTAACAATAAAGATAGAAGAAAAAGAATATATTGCACAAAGTAAAATGCCTGAAGCAGTTGACTTTGAAGGTTTGGAACAAGATTCTTTTATGGTCGGCGGTGAAACAAGTTATACACTTTTACCGGTTTTTACAGATCCTGCTGATTTAGGGAACCGTTATTTATTCAGCTATACCATAAACAGTAAACCTAAGCAATATTTTTCGGAGTTTTCTGATAATGTAAACAACGGAACGGCCAATCAGCGTCCGTTGATATTACCCAATGATGATGGAGATGAACCGACTGCTGTAAAAGTAGTTGCAGGAGATATTATTAATGTTGAAATGAGATGTATCGACCAAAATGTTTATACTTTTTACTCGGCTCTGCTTCAACTTTCGGGAGGTGGTCCCGGTGGAGGAATTACTCCAGCAAATCCGCCAAGTAATATTAGTAATGGTGCTTTAGGATATTTTTCTGCACATTCCGTAAGAAAGAGAAGTATTATAATTCAATAAATTTGATTTATTTTTAAATAATTTTCAGTGAAATTTTTAGAAAGATTTAAAAAGGTTTCGCTCCTACGGAGCTCAAGATATTTTTGAGAATCATTTTCTACAAAGGTTTTACTCCTACAGAGCAAATCATCTTATTCAAACTCAGATTAAATTAAATGTAAAGTTATTTGAGAAAAAAATTAAGAATATAAAATTTAAATAGGCTCCGATTTTATAAAAGCTATTTTGTTAATTCAGAATAGCTTTTTATATGCTTGATTATCAAAGTTTTTATTTAAAAGAAATAAAGTTAACAAAAATTAACATTTTTATGATGTAACAAATATTCCCTCACTGGTGTCTTATATTCAAAATAAAAACTTTAATGAAGAAAATATTAGCACCCGTTGCTTTATTGATAGGAACTCTTGCTTTTGCACAAGCTGAAAAAGATACCATAGAATCTAAAGTAAAAGAAATAGAAGAAGTGACTTTTGTTGCAAGAAAACCCACGGTGGAATCTAAAGTTGACCGTACTGTTTTTAAYGTGGCAAACAGCTCTATTCTTGCAGGAAATACAACGTGGGATGTTCTTAGAATGACTCCTTTGCTGAGCGTTGACAGCAATGATGCTTTAAAAGCAGAAGGAGAATCTGTAACAGTTTACATCAACGACCGAAAATCGGTTTTTACAGGAAAAGAATTGAAAGAATACCTGCAAACAATCCCTGCAGATAATCTGATGAAAATTGAGGTTATTACAAGCCCTTCTTCAAGATATGAAGCAACTGGATCGGTCATCAATATTGTTCTTAAAAAGCGTGATGATGAAGGTATGAAAGGAAGCATAACGTTCAACAACAGGCAAAATACACAAAATTCTCAGTACACCAATCTTAACCTTAATTATCATAAGAAAAACTTTACACAGACCCTTGTCGGAAGCTACAGCGATAACACGTGGGTACAAAGAAACTCTTTTCTGAATACAGTTTATGAAAATAATGTAATTACCGAAGGATCTACCAAAAATATTTATAAAGGAAAAAACCCTTCCGTCTCTTCAACTTCAGAATATGAGTTAAACGATAAAAACACGATTGGAGTGATTCTTGAAGCGTACCAAGGCAAAAGAAGCAATTCTTCGGAAGCAGGCGGATCTCGCTCTGAGAACGGTGTTTTAGATTATCTCTACGATCAAAATCAGAATTCATCTACGCTCAGCCGTACTTTGGGAACCAATTTTTTCTATAAATATTATGATAAAGAAAAAAATACGATCCTCGACATTAATTTAGGAACCAACTACGACGGCGAATCTGATAATAATTATTTTATTCAAAACAAAGTGTTTCCTGCTACAACAGAAATTCAGGAAATAGGCGTGCTTTCTGATGTTGAAAACCGTAATTATTACATCAAAGTAGATTATACAAAAACTTTGGGGAAATCGGGAGGCAGCTTTGAAGTTGGGGCTAAAACAGATTTTAACAATAATGTAATTCCTAATCAGCTTTACGGAAATCAGTTGTCAGATTTAAGTACAGGTGATACTTTCCATTATCAGGATAATATCAGCTCTGTATATGCTAATTATTCTAAAACTTTTTTCGAAAAATTAGAAACAAGAATCGGTTTACGTTACGAATACATCGATTACAAAATCCGTCAGGATGTAGCGGGAACTTCAAGACATGATTCTTACGGGACGTTTTTACCTAATATTTTAGTTAAATATTCTTTTTCAGACAAATATGATCTGAGCTTAACCTACAATAAAAATATCTGGCGACCTTGGTATTCTGAATTTAATCCTTTTATGCAGCCTACCAACGACGGATTTTATACTCGCGGAAATATGGATCTGAACCCGAATCCGAGCGACAGATTGTATATGAAATTCGGATTTTTGAAGAAATATTTCCTTTCTGCAAGATATACATTCACCGATCAGGATTACTGGACAACTTATATACCCGAAGGCAACAAAATTATTCAACAGGAAGCCAATTTTCTTGGGAAAGTACACAAATATTATCTCTATGCAAATACCAATCAGTCGCTTCTTAAAAATAAACTGAATGTAAATATGAGCTTCGGATGGAATTACATTGATAATAGTGATTTTAACACGAAAAACGGTTTAAGACCAGATAACAATTACATAAGTTATTGGGCTGGTTCTGCCAACTTAACGTACACCAACCTTTTTAATAAAAATATTAATCTAAGCGGTTGGGTAGAAGTTTCTAATCAGAATAACGGTAACTCTATTGCCAACAGAACCAATGTTTTCCATAATATTTCGGCCACAAAGATTTTCCCAAAATCTCAGCTGGAATTTAGCCTGCAACTGATGAATATTTTTGCAAGGCCAACGTTTGATTCTACAACATTTACTCCCGACGGAAGCCAGAGAAATTCCACTAGATCAGACTGGTACGGAGTTTCGTTTTCTATTGTAAAAAGATTCGGAAACCAGAAAGTAAAAGAAAATACCAAAACCGATGTTGAGAAAAACAGCGGCGGTGCAAAATAAGAAGTTTTTTTATTGTTAGAACGGATGGCGAGCAATTAACCGTCCGTTTTTTTGTTTTAATTTTTGAAAAATTTAATAGTAAGGTACATTTTTTTATAATTAATAAATTTTTAACACCTCAATGGCATAAATATTATTACATAAATAATAAATACTATAAGGATGGAAAAAAAATTACTTAACAGTTACTTAGCCTTATGCATCAAACAACAGCTGGGCTTAGAGGTAGACCTTACCGATCAATATGATTTTGCAGAAAATCTGGTATCAAAAAAAAATATTATTGCCCCGACTTTTACAGAAAAAGTTTTGTCTGATAATGAGCTTAAAATGTTTTTATCGTCGTTAATCACAGAATTAAACAACGAAAAATGCAGCGCAGACGATATAAAAGAACGGTTAAAAAAACTTCAGCATCCACAAACTGAAGAAATTAAAAGAATCATATAAAAAAAATAAATCCCGACCATTTTTGCCGGGATTTTATTTTTAAAAGAAATTATTTTAAGCGTTTTGCTGCATAAACATTGCAACTTTCTCTTCAAGATCTTCAAGGTTGAAAGGCTTCGCAACGTAATCATCCGCATGAGCTTCTTTCGCTAAAGCTACAATATCATTATTTGCCGTCACATAGATTACCGGAATAGATTTAAACTCTTCATGGCTTTTTAAAAGCTTTGTTGCCTCTACTCCGCCTATTCTGGGAATCCAGTTATCCATAAGAATTACATCAGGCTTAAAGCTTGAAACCTTTTCGATGATATCATGAGATGTTTCTGAAATTTCGACCTGATAACCGTTTTCTTCAAAAATGATCGTAATCACTTCCAGAATTGTTTTATCATCATCAAAAATCAAAATTTTCTTATTACTCATTTTTTTTATTTAGATTTAATTTRGGTTGTTTTTTTATAATTGATTGATATAATCTGCCAGATTTTCGGGTTTAATAAGCAGATCATATTTTACTTCTTCTGCAGCATGTTTCGGCATATAATCTACTTCGGCTGTTTCCGGATCCTGAATCCAAACCTTACCATTGTTTTTTTTGATATAAGACAAACCTTCCACTCCGTCTGCATTGGCTCCTGAAAGCAAAATCCCTACCAAATTTTTTCCGTAAACTTCTGCTGCAGATTTAAAAGTGACATCAATTGACGGACGTGAATAATTCATCTTCTCTGAGCTGTCAAGAGACATTGTTTTTTTATTTTCAAATAAAAGATGATAATCTGCAGGAACGATATAAATTTTATTTTTTTTAATGTCTGTTTTATCATCAATCTCCAATACTTCGGTTGAAATAAACTGTTGAAGTAAAGTCTGCAAAATATTGGATGAATGCGCTTTTCTGTGCAATACCAATATGATGGGGAAGTTTAGCTTTTCTTTGATTTTTTTAATCATTTCCAAAATAACCTGCAGGCTGCCCGCAGATCCGCCAACCAAAACCATTTCTGTATTTTTGCTTTCATTCTTCATGATAAAAAATATTAGTTATGATCTATTTTTTTCCAGATTCTCTGATCATCAACCTGGTGAAAATTTTTATCTAATTTAGAAAACCTGATCGTTTCTTTTGCTCCTAAAGCCAGAAATCCTAAATTTTCTAAGCTGTTATCAAAAAGTTTAAAAACCCTTTCCTGCAAACCACGGTCAAAATAAATGAGCACGTTTCTGCAGATGATCAGCTGAAAGCTGTTAAACGAGCTGTCTGAAACCAGGTTATGCGTCGATAAGATCAGTTTTTCCTGAAGGCTTTTATCAAATTTTGCACTGTCATAATTGGCAGTATAATWATCTGAAAAATCTTTTTTTCCACCAGATAATATATAATTCTCAGAGTACAGTTTCATTTGCTGTAAAGGAAAAACGCCTGATCTTGCGGTTTCTAAAACCGACGGATTGAGATCTGTGCCGTAGATCAGACATTTATGATACAGATTGGCTTCTTTCAGTAAAATTGCCATAGAATACGCTTCTTCGCCGGTAGAACAGCCTGCAACCCAAATCCTGATCAGCGGATAAGTTCCCAGTTGCGGCAGAATCTTTTCTCTTAAACTTTTAAAAAAATGCGGATCCCTGAACATTTCGGTTACATTCACCGTTACTTCTTCCACAAAACGCTTTAAATATTCCGGTTCATTGATGAGGGTATAACGCAGTTCTGCAAAACTCGTAAATCTTTCGATCAGGCAAATACGGTTGATCCTCCTTTTAAAAGAAGCTCTGCTGTACTCGGAAAAATCGTATCCGTACAGTGCGTAGACATCTTTGATAAGATATTCTACTTCTTCATCTTTTATAATACTTGGTTCGAGCATTTTTTAAAGTTTTTCGAGCGCAGTTAGCAATACATCAACATTTATCGGTTTTGAAACATAATCATTGGCTCCTGCATCCAGACATTTCTGGCGATCTTCGGGCATTGCCTGCGCAGTAACGGCTATAACAGGAACCTTGCTTATTTCAGGGGTGTTTCTGATGATTTTTATGGCTTCATAACCATCCATTTCAGGCATCATCATATCCATTAAAACCACAAAAATATCTTGGTTGTTTTTAAGCATATCTATAGCTTCCAAAGCCATGGTAGAACTCTCAATCTGATAGCCTTTTGATTTCAAGGTCAGCTTCAGGGCAAATATATTTCGCGGATCATCATCCACTATTAAAATTTTCTTATTCATCAGAATGATAGCTTTTTAAATTTCATACAACCAAACTCTAAGCAATGATAACAGCTGATCAATATCTACAGGTTTTGAAATATAGTCTGAAGCTCCTGCATCGATGCATTTCTGGCGATCTCCGATCATTGCCTTTGCTGTAATCGCAATAATTGGCAGCTTTGCAAATTTCGGCATTTTTCTGATCTCCTGAATGGTTTCGTAACCATCCATTTCGGGCATCATCATATCCATTAAAATCACATCAATATCGGGGTTCTGCTTAATCTGTTCCAAAGCGTGTTTTCCATCCATTGCAACGATGGCTTCCACTTTATATTTCTCTAAAGATTTGGTTAAAGAGAAAATATTTCGGGCATCGTCATCCGTAATAAGAATTTTTTTGCCACTTAAAACTTCTGTTAACGAACCCAGAGTTTTTGTTCTGAGGTTTTCCAGAGAATTATTTTTTTCTTCAACCAAATGTAAAAATAAGCCTACTTCATCCAAAATTCTTTGGTAGGAATGTGCGGTTTTTACAACGATAGAATCTGCATACTGCTTTATTTTCAGTTCTTCAGACTGAGATAGATTTCTTTCTGTAAAGATAATAATCGGAAGATTCTCAAGACCATCGTAACTTTTGATCGATTCTATTACCTGATATTCATTTCCGCGGGAATCGCCAATATCTAAAATCACACAATCGGTCTGGTTAGAAGTGAGTGCTTTTACAACATCTTCTACATTATTTTCGATGGATAAAGAGATGTTAAAATTACTTAAGAAATAAGACAATGCACTTGCATGTTTTGCGTTTTCTTCCACAATCAGCACTTTCTGAGGAGATTTTCTGATCGCTTCTTCAATTTTTTTGAAAACATCCGCCATCTGATCCAAAGCCATTGGTTTATTGATGAAATCAATTGCACCTTTCATCAGACTTTCTTTTTTCACATGAAGCACAGACATCATGTGAACCGGAATATGTTTGGTTTCGGGATTAGATTTCAATTCATCCATCACTTTCCAGCCGTCTTTTACAGGAAGTTGCACATCCAATAAAATCGCTTGCGGATGATATTGCTGTGCAGCAGGTAAAGCGTGATCTCCTCTTACCACAACAATCCCTTTATAATCCTGTGTTCTGGCATATTTTAATAAGGCTTTTGCAAAATTGGTATCGTCTTCGATAATTAAGATTACTTTATCTCCTTCATTGATACTGTCTCTGTCGTCATCAACATTTTCAGGAATTTCAAGGACGATTTTTTCATAATATTCCGTTTCGCCATCATCCAGAATATTCTGAATTTCTTCTACATCTTCACGAATAATATCTACCAATTGCTGATCGGTTTCATGTTTTGCAATTTCGGAAATCGGTTTTATCGGAATATTTAAAATAAACTCGCTTCCTTCACCTACTTTACTGATTAAGCTCAATTCTCCGCCCAGTAATCTTGCAATTTCGCGGCTGATCGATAATCCTAAACCTGTTCCTCCAAACTGTCTTCTGGTAGAACCATCGGCTTGTTGGAAGGCTTCAAAAATAATTTTCTGCTTATCTTCGGGGATCCCGATTCCTGTATCTTTTACAGAGAAAATGATGAAGTCTTTATTTTTAGGATCTTTTTTAATGTTTAATTCGATGCTTCCCTCTTTGGTAAATTTCAAAGCATTGGAAAGAAGATTTCGCAACACCTGATCTACACGTAAACGGTCTGTTTCGATATTTTTCTCAGCTTCTTCATCAATATTGATATTGAATTGAAGTTTTTTATCTAAAAACACAGCTTTAAAGAGGTTTTTTAAATCTTTTACAACCTCAGAAATCTCTACATCATGATATTCTAAAGTCATTTTTCCGGATTCTATTTTAGCTAAATCTAAAATTTCGTCAATCAAAGTAAGTAAGCTACTTCCTGAGCTTTGAATAACTTTTGCAGATTCTACCTGATCTTCATTAAGGTTTTCTTCAGGATTTTCTGCCATCAATCGGGAAAGAAGAAGAATTGAATTTAAAGGAGTGCGCAATTCATGCGACATATTCGCCAGAAATTCCGACTTATATTTGGTACTTAAAGCAAGTTCTTCTACTTTTTTCTGAATCTCATTATTTCTTTCGGCAATCAGATGGTTTTTGTCTTCCAGTAATCTTGAGCGTTCCTCCAGTTCTGCATTTGCCTGCATCAATTCTTCCTGCTGCACTCTAAGTTCTTCTTCCGAAGCCTGCAATTTTTGGGTTTGAGCTTCCAATTCTGTATTAAGGTTCTCTAATTCTGAATGCTGCACTTGTAATTCTTCAGACTGAGCCTGGGTTTCTTCCAATAACTGCTGCTCTTTTTCACGTCCTTAATCCGTTGATTTTCAACTTACTGCTTGCAAAACTTACTACAAAATCATCTTCTTTAAGATCATTATAAACCTGAGGTTTTTCATTCACAAAAGTCTGACCGATCATTCCTTCACCAACCTCAAACGTTTTTTTCATGCAGTTTTCTAATCCGAAAGCGCTGTTTAATCTTAAAATTCCTTCATCAAATAAGTATAAGGAACCATTGATGCAGTTTCCGTAGGCAATCAGTTGAGAAAGAGCTTTTTCAGAAACGTCTTTCACCGATTTGTTTCCAACAAGAGATTCATTCAATAAAGCAAGACCTTTTTGTCTCCAATCACTTTTATTAATAGTTTCAAAAGCTATTTTCAAAGAATCTGTCATGTGGTTGAGAGATTCTACCAGATCTCCCAGATCATCCTGCGAATTGTCTACTGCTTTTTGGCTGTAATCACCATTAGCAACACGATTGGCAATCTTCTGGATAGCAGTAACACGTCTGGAAATTTGGGCATCTTTATCTCTTAAATCTTTTTCAAGCTTTTCTCTGCGTACAAGATCTGATCTTAATTTAAAATAGAAAAAGACCGTCACTACAATTGCCGAAAGCGCTGAAAATAAGATAAATAAAACCGTTGTATTTGAGGAACTGTTGAGATCTTTACTTTTTATCTCAAGCTGTGATTCTTCATATTTTACAAAGTCATTTACCACTTCACGGCATTTATCCATATACACTTTGCTCTCCAAAATCTGCTGTTGAGTCATCACGATACCTTTTCGTCTGTTTTCAACATAAAATTTCAGATTATTGATGCTTTTTTCAACGTTTTGTTCTAAAAGCTCTAAGCGTTTTTGCTGTTTTTCATCATCTATATCTAAATTTTTCGCAAGCTCAATGGCTTTCGAATATTCATTTAAACTACGATTATAGGGCTCAAGAAGGCTTTCCCTTCCTGTTAACTGATAACCCCTGCTTCCGGTTTCAGCGTCTAAAAGTGCTACCAAAACATCTTTTACGGCTGTTGCTGCACGTCTGCTTTTTCCAACGCTTTCACGATGATTCATCTGGTTCTGAATACTCAGATATGAAGCAATTGAGCTTGCAATAAGTATCAACAACGAAAAACCAACTCCGAACTGCAGATTTCTTAATATTTTTTTCGGCATAAAATTAATTTAATGGTAATGTGAAATAAAATGTAGAACCTTCATCTACGATACTCGAAACGCCAATGTTTCCGTGGTGCTGCTTGATAATTTCAGAACAGATATAAAGTCCGATGCCCATTCCCTGAAACTGAAGTGATGATTCTTCTACACGATAAAATTTATGAAAAACAGCTTCCTGCTTAAAATCCGGAATACCGATTCCGAAATCGGTAACGCTCACCTTTACTTCCTGCTCTTCTTCATCTACGAAAGTGGTAACGATTACCTGATGATTTTCGGGCGAATATTTTATGGCATTGGTTAAAAAATTGATCAAAACCTGCTCAATACGAATAGAATCCAAAGGAATAAGAACATCAGGAATAAAGCCGTGACGATCAATTTTCACCATTTTCTGATCCTGTGTCTGCAGAATGGTTTCGATTGCATTTTGTATTAATTCATCAAGATTGGTCGGTTTTTTATTGATTTTAAGCTTGCCGTTTTCAATTTTAGAAACATCCAGCAAATCTGAGATCAGAGTATTAAGCTTTTCAATCTGATCCTGAACTTTCAGCATAAATCCTGCTTCTGCGCTTTCCTGAGCAAGCTTCAGTTTACGGTCTAAAAGCTGGATGTAGGCTTTAATGCTCGTTAAAGGAGTTTTCAGTTCATGGCTTGCAATACTCAAAAATTCGTCTTTTTCTTTCTCTACTTTTTTCTGATCGTCGATATCAGTAAAAGTTCCTACCCAGGTTTTGATTGCATTTTCTTCTCGCACCGGCGTTACACGAAGCAGATGATACCTGAAATCTCCTGATTTTATATTTTTGATTCTCACCTCCAGTTCGAGTGCTTTTCCTTTCTTTTTACAGCGTGAAAATTCTTCGGTAATGCAAAAATCATCAGGATGAGTTTCGGGGAAAGAAGTATCTGAACGTGAATATTCGTACCATTTTCCGTTCACAAAATCTACCGTTCCCTGCTCATTAATTGTAAATGCAATTTGAGGTAAAGATTCCAGCATCAGATGAAAATGATCGATCTGCGACTTCATGGTAACCTGAGATTCACGTCTGCCTTTCACTTCAAGCTCAAGGCTTTGCTGCGTTTTCCGCATTGCAATATTCTGCTCCTGCAGATTGTAAAATGTTTTTACTTTCAACAACAGAATTTCCGGATCTACGGGTTTTGTAACATAGTCTTTCCCGCCCGAAGCATAGCCTTTTGTAATAAATCTCTTTTCTGTATTGACAGCCGATAAAAAAATAATGGGAATATCTTTGGTTCCGCTGTATCCTGCGAGTGTTTCGGCAACTTCAAAGCCATCCATTTCCGGCATCTGTACATCCAAAATAATTAAGGCATAATCATTTTTTAATGCTTTTCCCAATGCTTCCGGGCCAGAATCTGCTGTATCTACCTGAAAGTCTTTAGATTCTAATAATTTTTTTAATGAAAATAGATTGTTTTGATTATCATCGACGATTAAGATCATATCTAGGTAAAATCAATTGTTTGTTTAATTTTTCAAACTCAAAAATACTTACAATAATTCGATAAACAATTATTTATAAATCTTTTTTATCATAATCTGAATTAGCGGTAACATATTTACAATTTTCATGCAAAATATTTATAAAACACAAATTTATTTAAAGATATTTTCAACGAAATTGAGTTCGCATAAAAAATTCAAATTTGAAGGGACAATCTTTATGTAAAAACTGATCATAATCGTAGAGCCTGTTTAAAATTTATATTTTTAATTTAAATAAACTTTATTTATTTTTTTTAAAACATTAAGTCATTAATAATCAATTCATAATGAATATTTTAAGAAATCAATAAATTGATTTTGATTTAAGTTTATTAAGCTTAAGTTTCTGAAATCTTACTTCTTAATATTCAAAAATATCTTCTAAAAATTAAACAAGCTCTTAGAAGATCTTTCGGTTATTATCAGGATTTTGAGTATATTGTGATTGATTTATAATAAAATTAGGTTTTACGAAATCCTAATTTAAAACTAAAACGCAAGTACACTTTTGCCCAATAAAAACTTTTACTTAAACCATGAGAAAAACATTGCTGGTATTTTTAGGTTTCATCTCTATGAATATGTATTCGCAACAACAGAAAAACAATGAGCATTTTACAGTGCGTGTAAAAGAAAAAATGGGCGACCTGAACAGAGACGGATTACAGGATAAAGTAATCTTAACCATGGATACCGTCGATGTGCAACGACCCCTGAAATTACAGGTTTTTCTGCTGCAGCCGAACAGAAAACTCAGATTAGAATTTTCTTCGAAAGAGGTTTTTAACCCTCAATATCCTGATGGAAAATACGGCGGCGATCAAATTCCGGATATCTCTATCGAAAACGGAAATCTTATCCTTACGACTGAAATAAAAGATGCAAAAAAATCTCATACTTTCCGTTATCAGAACGGAAAATTTGAACTCATTAAAATCTCTGAAATAAATTGGGACGGTAAAGACATCACTACTGAAACAAAATTTGATCTGGTAAAAGGAGAAAAAACCGAAACCAGCAAATCGCTTGGTTCGGAAAAAGCAAAAAAGAAAAAACCAACGAAAATTGCTATAAAAACTTTACCTACTTTGCAAAATTTCAAAAATCCTGAAAATCAATTCGAATAAATTATAATGAATTATGTTGACAATAAAGTAACATAATTGCTTTATTAAATAAAAAAATAAAAGTTTAGATACCACACGATTTATGTGCGGCATATGGATTGATGTATGCAATGCACACCACAATCAATTATATTATTATGAATTTTGAATTGCCTGCATTAATTGCGGGCAATTTTTTTTGACAAAATAAATCGCTATTATTTTCCTATTCAATTTAAACATAAAAAATACCACATTACAAAAAATAAACCTTTGTAAATCAGGTATAAAATCTAAGAACATTGAAAAAAAACAACATTTAAAACCAATTAAGGCACAAAAAATGCATATAAGTAAATACCAACCAAAAAATTTATTATTATGAGAAGTATATTATGGCTTGTTGCAGTGATCTGCATCGTAGTATGGTTATTAGGAATGCTTGGAGTGATCCCAGGAATGGATACCGGAAGCTTAATTCACGTTCTATTAGTTATTGCAATTATCGTTGTATTAATTAATTTAAATATTCAATAAAGATTTACTGATATTTATGTTGCATATGCTCTTGCATTCTGGAAAATATTTAAACCTACAATTTTTCCATCTGCATTTTTATAAATTACTTCTACCGAGAAACTAGATATTTCGTAGAGTACGTATTTGAACGAGGTCATTACTTTTTCGTTTAATAATCTTCCCTGATTTAATACTATTTCAGATTGAGTTTGCGATGGTAAATTGCTAAATTCGTAAAGTGAGATCTCCATAATTGTTGTTTTTATTCAATACTTATAATCTTCACTATACAATTTCTTTACCAATCTTCCTGCGATAATTTATAAATGTTAATGATTTGATAATTTAACAAAACCAACAGGCTATTAATTACCTTTAAGCCATAAAAAATAGTTTTCAGACCCAATATTTATCCCCAAAAACAGCAATTTAAATAAATGTTTTTTTAATTTAACTTTAAAATAAAACTGAATATACTTCCCTTTCCCACTTCGCTTTCTACAGAAATACTTCCACGTTGAGCCTCAATAAATTCTTTACTGATGCTGAGTCCTAAACCTGTTCCTTCAGTTTTTGTTCCGGGAACCCTGAAATATCTTGTGAAAATATGCTTCAGATATTGCTCTTCAATACCTAAACCTTGATCTTTTACAGAAAATTTTACATTTTCGGCATCAGGTTTTTCAACTTTTATAATAACATCTGATTGCTCGTAAGAGTAACGGATTGCATTAGAAACAATATTATTGAGAACCCACAACGTTTTTTCCTGATCTGCATTCATTATTTCTAAACCAGAATCTATATCCGTAACGATTGATATCTGCTTTTTGTCGGCTGCAGATTTGTTGGTTTTAATCACTTCTTCAAGCATTTCATTGATCTTAAAAGACCGAATATTCAATTGGCTCAAACCGGTTTCCAATTGAGCTACATTTAATAATTCAGCGGTTATTTTAAGCAATCGTAAAGCGTCTTCATCAATGCCTTTCACCAGTTTTTGCTGTTCTTCATTCAGGCTGCCGATTTTTTCATTTTCCAGGAGCTGCAATCCCATTTGTATAGAAGAAATAGGCGTTTTAAATTCGTGCGAAACGGTTCCAATAAAACGGGTTTTTGCCAGATCTAATTCTTTAAACGGTGTAATATTGCGAAGCATAATGACCTGCCCGATAAAACGGCTGTCTTTTTCGCCGGTAGGAATAACATTGATATCTAAAATTTCTTTTTCAAAGTAATTTTCTTTTCCTTCCACAAAAATTTTCAATAATTCTGCAGGATTTTTCTCTGCATCCGGATTGATGATTTCTTTAATAAGATCACGCACCAAATCGTTACTCACGGCAACATCCTGAATGAGTTTACCCACAAAATTTTCTTTTTTAAGACCGGAAATTTTTAAGGCTTCATTATTTACAAAAAGGACTTTCCTGTTTTCGTCAATCCCGATTACGGCATCGTGCATGTTATCGATCAGGGTTTCGATGCGCTTTTTTCCTTTTAAAATTTTATCAATACGACTTTCAGAATATTCCTGAAGTTTTTCAGCCATCGTATTAAAAGATCTCGCCAGTTCACCAAACTCGCTATTGCTTTCAAACTGCACCCTTTCTCTGTAATTTTGATTGGCAATCTGATGAATGCTTGAAGTCAATTCACGAATCGGGTTTGAAATATTGGCCGGAAGATTCACCATCAAAATAAATGCAATTAAAAAGCATAAAGTTCCGGCGATAGAGATCACCGCAATTGCATTTTGTGCTGTTGTATTGGCAATTCCGCTTTTAATTTGGATGGCATTCATATTGAGCTGCATCAACTCAGCAATATCTTTCCGGATCGCTGAATGCAGGCTTAAATTACCTTCATCATTTTTTAAATCTGAAAAATGAGCGAGTATATTTTTTGTAGCTTCTTTTTCTCCATCTTCTGTAATATTCTGACGCTGCAGATCAAGATTTTTTTGAAATTCTGCTGTTGCTAAAGGTTCTTTACCAATTTCTTCGAGTGATAACAGCATATTCCGGGAATACTGCAACGTATTGTAGTTGTCGGTAAGAATATTCTGAGTATCTTTTTTAAGCTGATAAATAAACCATCCACCCAAAGTTGACAGCACAATTATCATAAAAAACAGCAGACCAACACCTGCATTAAGCTTTGTTTTTATTTTCATTACGACAAAATTACTAAATCTACGTTCTGTTTTGAAAGTCTTTTGAGTAAGGAATTAAAAGTATCGGTTGCCAGAATAATTCTCCAGATATCCAGATGTGGTTTTCCGATGCAAACAGTTGTAATTTTACGCTCTTCACATTGCTCCATAATTGTCATGGCAATATTTTTACTTTGAATTTTTATGATTTCTGCGCCCAATTCTGTTGCCAGCTTAAAATTGTTAATCAAATGTCTTTGCTTATTAAGCGCAATTCTGTCAGCCGATTCACGAGGAACCTGAACATACAGTAAAAACCACTGACTGTTGTAATAACTCGCCAGTCTCGCCGTTTTTCTGATCACATTTTTAGCCGTAATTTCATTTGAACTGATGCATGCGAGAAATTTTTCTTTCCTTAAAGTTTTTCCGGTTATAACTTCGGTTTCTACTTTTCTGGTGACCTGCGAAGCGACTTCTTTCAAGGCAAGCTCACGAAGCTGAAGAATATTTTCGTTTTTAAAAAAATTGCTCAGTGCAGAAGATACTTTACTTTGATCGTAGATTTTCCCTTCTTTTAATCGGGTAATCAATTCATCGGCAGTAAGGTCGATATTCACCACCTCATCGGCAGAAGCCAAAACAGTGTCGGGAATTCTTTCGGCAACTTCAATTCCTGTCACGTTTTTTACCTCATCGTTTAAACTTTCTAAGTGCTGTATATTTACAGCGCTGATAACATTAATTCCGGCATCTAAAATCTCAAAAACATCCTGCCATCTTTTTTTGTTTTTGCTTCCTTCAATATTGGTATGAGCCAATTCGTCAATAATAACAATTTCAGGACGCAACACAATAATCGCCGGAACATCAAGCTCATCGAGTTCTTTTCCTTTATAAAATAATTTCCTTCTGGGAATAATAGGAAGACCTTTCAGCAAATCGTGGGTTTCCTTGCGATTGTGTGTTTCTACATAGCCAATTTTTACATCAATCCCGTTTTGAAGAAGCACATGAGCTTCCTGCAGCATTCTGTAGGTTTTTCCCACACCTGCGCTCATCCCGATGTAAATTTTCAGTTTACCTCGCTTTGAGTTGTTAATTAGCTGTAGAAATTCTTCCGCTGATTTTCTTGATTCGTTCATTATTGAAATGATTATTTGATAACAGTTATAAAATTTTTTAAAACCATTAAGGTCGTTGAATTTTTAAGGTCAAATACGATATATATATTATTTTAGTTTCACCAAGGTGAATCATTAAGCTGCATACTTAAATCAATTTATTGATTCTTAATAATCCTTAATCAATTAACTATCTTAATGGTTAGAAAAAGTTTCAAATTTCACCATTATTTCACCTTGATTAAAATGAAACAGCCAATGCGGTAGTTGCTGTCAAACTATTTTTATTAAACTCATCTCTCCTATTTGTAAAGATAGCATCTTTACTATTTAAGTTTCTGATTTCCATCCGCCATACAAGATTGGGAAATATCTGATAATCTGCATTGAAAGAATATCCGAAAGTTTTGAAACCGTTTTCTGTACCTGTAGAAATGATTACTCCTTTTTCATCCTGATAATATTCTCCTCTTGCCGTAAAACTCAGTTTATCTGTAGCATTATATTTTCCGATTACAACCGGAGTGTACCAAATATTATATTGATTACTTCCCTTTGCTTTTTGCTCAGCACCAATGTCAAAACCGGCTGTGATTCCAAACTTTTTATTGATTTGATATACCGCATACAGATTATGGAAATATCGCATCTGACGAATACTGTCGGGCTTGTCATTTCCTATGAAAGAACTGCTGTTAATCGTCAGTTTTTCATTAGGTTTAAAAATCAGTTGATGTCCGAATGCGGGAGTAGAATTTCCGTCAACTCTCTGAATGCGTTGCCAACCGTTGAGAACCAAACCACTTAGAAACCATTTTCCGCTTTCAGAAGTGTAAGAAATTTTTGCACCGGTTTCAAAATAAGGAGAATTGTCTGCAAAGAGACTTCTTGTGAGCGTCCAGTTATCTTTTCCGATTGCACTTTCAAAACCTAAATGCGACGGGAAAATTCCGGCATCAATCCATAAATTATGTTTTTTGGAGATTTTCAAACCTGCATTTGCTTCATAAATATTTTTCATAACACCTTGTTCGGAAGCATAATTGGCATTCATATAAGTTCCTACAGCCAGAGCTAGATTGGCTCGTACATTTTCGGTGTTGTAGGCAGTTTTTATAAAAGCTAAATTGATATTAACTTCATTATTCCGATTGTGACTATACACAAAGCCAGGTCGGTTATTGTTTTTAGGGTTATTAAAATCTGCGGTATAATAAACTTCAGCGTATCCGTTTATTGTAAGGGGTTTATTGATTGAGTCATTTTGAGCAGATGCCGTAATTCCGCATACAGCTAATAAAACAAAAAGTATTTTTTTCATTGATTTTTAAATTAAGGAATGTAGAAGAATTTCATTTAAAAAATAAAATTCACATTTATAGAGATTGATTTTTATAATCTATTTTTCACTTATTTGATCAAGTGCAATATTCAATTTAAGAACATTGATTTTTTCGGGACCAAATAATCCCATTAAAGGTTTCTCTGTATGTTGAGCGATGAGGTTATTGATTTCTTTCTCGTAGATATTTCTGCTTTTAGCAATTCTTTTGGCCTGAATTTTAGCAGCCTGAACCGAGATATTAGGATCAAGTCCGCTTCCGCTTGCCGTCACCAAGTCTGCCGGAATTTCAGATTTTGCAATTCCCGGATTTTTCATCAGAAAGGTATCGATGCGAGCCTGAACTTGTTTTAAATACTCTTCATTTGATGGACCTTTGTTGCTTCCTCCAGAACCTGCAGCATTGTAATCTACCGAAGAAGGTCTTGACCAAAAATATTTATCGTCGGTAAAAGACTGCCCGATATTCGCATAATAGGTTTTATTGTTATGTTGAATCAAATTTCCTTTGCCATGATTCGGTGAAAGCTGAGCAATCGCCCAAATCGAAACAGGATAAATAATCGCAAGAAGAACGATGCACAAAGCAGTCAGTTTTATTGCAGGTAAAATATGTGTTTTCATTTTTAATAATTTAATGAAAGGCAAATGGCAAGAAGAAATGAGATCGTTAAAAGGACGAAAAATATGATTAGATAATAATAAATCCTCTTGCCAAGCCAATTAGATATTTAGAAAAATAAAGAAACGATGAGGTCTATGATTTTAATACCGATAAATGGAATTACCACCCCACCCAATCCGAAGATGAATAGATTACGTCTTAACAAAGCCGATGCACCGATTGGCTTGTAAGCAACGCCTTTCAAAGCCAGCGGAATCAATATCGGAATGATGATCGCATTGAAGATTACCGCAGATAAAATTGCACTTTCCGGGCTGTGAAGATCCATAATATTTAAACCTTGCAATGCCGGAATTGCTGTAATAAACAAGGCAGGAATAATCGCAAAATATTTCGCAACGTCATTGGCAATACTGAAT
>NZ_JBFRGA010000033.1:0-30286 GCF_052115105.1 Chryseobacterium sp. 2TAF14 | reverse complement strand
GCCTATAAAAGCTGGAAATTGGAACGATATGGAAGAATTGTGCCTACAAACTCCAACTCCTATCGCACTTGATGAAGAACTGATCGGGATTATAGATTTCAACGAAAAAAAGAAACTTTTAGAAAAAATAAAACCACAATATATCATCTTAAAGCCTGCTTTGGTAGGAGGTTTTTCAGGTTCCGACGAGTGGGTGTCTTTAGCTGAACAGCAACACATCGGTTGGTGGATCACTTCAGCTTTAGAAAGTAATATTGGTCTCAATGCGATCTCACAATATACTTTTACAAAAGAAAATAAAATGCCTCAAGGTTTGGGTACCGGAAGTTTGTTTACGAATAATTTTGAAACAAACCTATATCTAAACGGAGAACAGTTGTTCTTTAAAGGGTAAATCGGTTGATTAAACTACCCCGTTTACAAAAATTGCCTTTTTGATATATTCAATAATATCAGAAAAATGCTTTCTTATTTTTTTCATGGTGATATTATGTTAAAATTAGGAATGTAAATATCCGAAAAAATTTTCAATTTAAAGTGAATTTACTTTTAAATTTATCATTTTCATAAACACTTAAATTTTCCTAAATTTGCAAATTGTCGGATACCACGACATCTTAAAGCGAATTTTAATGGAAGAAGAAAAAAAATCACTCAATTTTATTGAGCAAATTATCGAAGATGATTTGGCAAACGGTCTGAGAAATGATCAGATCCGTTTCCGTTTTCCGCCCGAACCAAATGGTTATCTGCATGTAGGTCATACAAAAGCGATCTGCATCAATTTCGGTTTGGGTGAAAAATACAATGCTCCCGTAAACCTTCGTTTCGACGATACGAACCCTGAAAAAGAAGAACAGGAATTCGTAGATTCTATTATGAAAGACGTTGAATGGCTAGGTTTCAAATGGGATAAAGTTTTGTACGCCTCCGATTACTTCCAGCAGCTTTACGATTGGGCAGTTCAGTTGATTAAAGAAGGTAAAGCTTACGTAGATGAGCAGCCTTCTGAAGTGATTACTGAGCAAAGAAAAAATCCTGCAGAACCGGGAATTGAATCGCCATACAGAAATCGTCCTGTTGAAGAATCTTTAGATTTATTTGAAAGGATGAAAAACGGCGAATTTGAAAGTGGTTCAATGTCTCTTCGTGCAAAAATCGACATGGTTTCGCCCAACATGAATATGCGCGATCCTGTGATGTACAGAATTTTGAATAAACCTCACCACAGAACCGGTACAGACTGGAAAATTTATCCGATGTACGACTGGGCTCATGGTGAATCTGATTATATTGAACAAATCTCGCACTCGCTTTGCTCTTTAGAGTTTGAAAACCACAGACCGCTTTACAACTGGTATTTAGACCAGGTTTATGAAGAAGGAAAGGTGAAAAACAAGCAAAGGGAATTTGCTAGAATGAACGTTTCTTATATGATTACTTCCAAAAGAAAACTACAAAGGTTGATTGCCGAAAAAGTAGTTAACGGTTGGGATGACCCTAGAATGCCTACGATTTCCGGAATGAGGAGAAAAGGATTCACCGCAAATGCGATCAGGAATTTTATAGATAAAGTAGGGGTTGCAAAAAGAGAGAATTTAATTGAAATTCAATTATTAGATTTCTGCGTACGTGAAGATCTAAATAAAGTAGCCAAACGTGTGATGGCGGTTGTGGATCCTATTAAATTAGTGATCGAAAATTATCCTGAAGAGCAGGTAGAATGGCTAACTACAGAAAATAATAACGAGCAGGAAGATGCAGGAACGAGAGAAATTCCGTTCTCGAAAGAATTATATATTGAGCGTGAAGATTTCAAGGAAGAAGCTGGTAATAAGTTCTTTAGGTTGAAATTGGGCGGTGAAGTCCGTTTAAAATCTGCTTACATCATCAAAGGTGAAAGAGTAGAGAAAGATGAAAATGGCGAAATCACCACAATTTATGCATCGTATGACGAAAAAACTAAGTCAGGAAGCGGAACCGAGGAAAGTTTAAGAAAAGTAAAAGGTACTATTCACTGGGTTTCTGCGAAACACGCAATTCCTGTGGAAGTAAGAAATTACGAGAAATTGTTTACTGTTGAACAACCTGATGCAGAAAAAGATGTAGACTTTTTGAATTTCATCAACCCTGAATCTGTCAATGTTATTCAAGGATTTGGTGAGCCTGGTTTAAAGGATGTTGCTGTGGGTGAACCACTTCAGTTCCAGAGAATAGGTTATTTCACGAAAGATCAGGATTCTACAGATACAAATTTTGTGTTCAATAGAACCGTGACTTTAAAAGACTCTTATAAGCCGGAGTAAAAATTTATTTATACCAATATAAATGAAACAGGGCTTAATTTTTTAAGTCCTGTTTTTTTATTTAAACACGAATCACACAAATGTTATTCACAAATTTTCACAAATATAAATTGTGTAATTCGTGAAAAAATTAGTGCTGTTTGTGTTTAAAAAGTCCCAAAGGGACGATTTAACAAAGGATAGGATAAAGTCCTATCTAAAAATTCAAACAATAACGATGATCATAAATATTAAAATAAAATTATGAAAATAATAAAATTATACACCAACTCATTCAAAGGACTTTCCCGGGAAAGTTGGATGTTGGCGCTCGTAATGCTCATCAACCGTGCAGGTTCGATGGTACTTCCTTTTTTGGGAGTTTATATGACGGCTCATTTAAAATTCAGCATAGAAAATACGGGGATTGTACTTAGCTTTTTCGGAATCGGTTCTGTAATCGGTTCTTGGCTGGGAGGTTTTATTACTGATAAAATTGGGGAATATAAAGTTCAGTATCTCAGTTTATTGCTTAGCGTTCCTTTGTTTTGTTTAATTCCGGTTTTTAAAACGGAAATAGGAGTTGCTGCCATTATTTTAGTACAGAGTATCGTGAGCGATTCATTTCGTCCGGCAAACTCAGTTGCGATTACCAAATATGCAAGACCTGAAAATATCACAAGAGCATTTTCTTTAAACCGAATGGCGGTCAATTTAGGCTTTTCGATCGGTCCTGCTTTAGGCGGAATTTTGTCAGCCATTTCTTATGAATTTTTATTCCTTTCAAATGCTTTGGCTGCTTTATTGGCAGGAATTTTATATATTATTTTCTTCAGAAAACGTAATAAACTGGCAAAACTGAGAGCAAGAAAAGTACAAGAAGCGATTGAAATTAAAAAAGAAAATTCACCTTATCGGGACGGTAAATTCTTAATTTACTGTTTTCTGTGTATGCTTTTTTCAATTTGTTTCTTTCAGTTATTCAGTACGTTAACAATTTTTTACAAAGATACCGCACATTTAAGCCAGCAAAATATCGGTTATTTACTGGGTTATAGCGGATTTATAGTTGTGTTGCTTGAAATGGGTCTCGTTCAGATTGCCGAAAAATATCTGAGTCTTGCCAGAACCATGTTTTTAGGAACCTTCATTTGCGGACTTTCTTATGCGATGTTAGGCTTCGATTACAGTATTATAACCTTAGTGATTTCAATGACTTTGCTGTCTGTTGGTGAGATTTGGGCATTGCCTTTTATGTCGACGATTACCGCTTTAAGATCAGGGCAAAATAATAAAGGAGCTTATATGGGTCTGAATGGAATTTCTTTTTCGGTTGCATTTATTGTCACTCCCTATTTGGGTACTTTAATTGCCGAAAAATTAGGATTCACCATTTTATGGATTGGTACGGGAATTTTGGCGACAATCATTGCTGTTGCCTTCTATTTTATTGTTCCGTGGATGATTGAAGATAAAAAAGAAATTTTAGATTAAATGTAAAAAAGGAATAATTAAGTCAGTCTTGTCGAAGTTTAAATTTTGACAAGACTTTTTTTATACCACAATTTTAGATTTCATCGTTAAACAGTATAGTTTTTGCTATTCTTTGTCCGATGGCAAAAATATACTTTCTTTTACCTTTTTTTTCAGCAACAATTTTATTTTCTCAGAAAAAAGATTCTGTCAATTTAATTTCAGAAGTAAAAATTGATGCATATAAAAAACCGACAACTTTCATAGCTTCTACCAAATCAGTTTCGGTAGTTTCTGAAAATCTGCTTAATCAAAATACACCGGAAAGAATGCTGGAATCGATCAACCAGATTTCCGGAGCAAGAATGGAAGAACGTTCCCCTGGAAGTTACAGAATTTCACTTCGTGGAAGTACACTACGTTCGCCTTTTGGAGTTCGGAATGTGAAAGTTTATCTTGATGATTTTATTTTATCTGATGCTTCAGGAAACACCTATTTTAATGTGATTTCTCCCGAACTTATTGACCGGATGGAAATTTACAAAGGTCCGGAAAGTGGAGATTATGGCGCTGTAACTGGTGGAACGATACTTTTAAAAACAAAATCTTCAGAAAATTTATCAGCAAATTTGTCAACCGGAAGTTATGGGACATTTAACCAGAGTTTTGATTTTTCAAAGCAAATGGGAAAACATTTTGTAGAAATTTTTCAAAATTATTATCAGACCGATTCATATCGTGAACAGGCGAAAGTTCAGCGGAAACAGATTTTTATAAAAGATAATTTTCAGTATTCTGAAAAAGGAATTTTAAAAGGAATGATTATGTATTCTGATCTTGATTATCAAACTCCGGGCGGATTGACGCTGGAGCAAATGAATATTGACAGAAAACAGGCAAGACCAAAAACGGCAACGCTTCCCGGTGCTTCTGAACAAAATGCAGGAATCAGAAATAAAATGATTTTGGCAGGGCTTTCAAATGAATATCAATTCTTACCAAATTTTTTACATTTTATTTTAGTTCAAGGTTCTTATGTTGATTTCGAAAACCCTTTTATTAGCAATTTTGAAAACAGGTTTGAAAAGAATTTTGCTCTGAGAACGCATTTTAATTATGAAAAAAACTGGGATAAAATTTCTTTAGCTTACCGATTGGGTTTTGAAGGCAACCCGCAAAATTTTGACCAGATAAAAAACAGCTCAGGATTTTATTTTCTTTCGCAGAAATTAAATTTTAACGAAAAACTTTTCACCGATATTTCTATCAGTTTAAATTCAAATTCTTACGATTGGGAAAGGCTTTTTCCAGGAACAGAAAACGGGAAAGTTCATTTTAAAAACCAATGGCTTCCAAATTTTGGAGTAACTTACCTTTTAGAAAAAGGATTTTCAATCAGAGGGAAAATCGGAAAAGGAAATTCTGCACCGACTAATGAAGAAATTCGTTCTTCGAATCAGCAATTTAACTTAAATTTAAGCCCGGAATACGGCTGGAATAAAGAGATCGGGATCCGGAAACAATTTGGAAATTTCTTTTTTGCAGAAGCAAGTTATTTTGATTTTCGTCTTGAAGATGCCATTGTAAGGCGCCAAAATGAAGCAGGACAGGAATATTTTGTCAATTCGGGGAAAACCGTTCAAAAAGGCTTCGAAGTTTTGCTGGAATCTAAAAACTTTGATCTTAAAAATGACTTTTTCAGCCAGTTTAAATTCAGATTTTCTGGAAGTTTTTATGATTTTAAATTTAAAAATTATCAGCAAAACGAAAATGATTTTTCGGGAAATGATTTAACCGGAGTTCCGGGAACGACAATAAACAGTTTATTAAATTTTACTTTTTTCAAAAAGCTAAATGTTGATTATTCTCATTTTTACACCTCAAAAATTCCTTTGAACGATGCCAATTCGGTTTGGTCTGAACATAGTTTGATCGGAAATATCCAGTTCAGATTTCCTGTAGATTTTGAAAAATCGAGGGTCAATTTATATTTTCAGATACAGAATTTGTATAACGAAGATTATGTTTTAGGGTTTGATGTCAATGCTTTTGGAAACCGATATTACAACCCTGCTGCAAAAAGAAATTTTGTCTTGGGAATGAAGGTTGATTTTTAATGTCATTGCGAGAAGCGACGAAGCAATCTTTATTAATTTTGCTTATCATGAAATTGAGATTGCTTCGTCACGTTATTCCTTGATGACGTTACTTTGAAAGGATATTTTTAACAATCATTTCTGCGTGAATTCTTGAGTTTTCTATAAACCAGAGATGCGTGTCTTTTCCGCCGCAAACTACGCCTGCCAAATATAAATTTTCAATATTGGTTTCCATAGTTTCAGGGTTGTAAACAGGGTTCAAGCATTCTTCCTGCAAATCGATACCTGAGTTTTTAAGGAAATCAAAATCGGGAAGATAGCCTGTCATTGCCAAGACAAAATCGTTTTCGATTTCGTGTTCTTTACCATTTTTATCTTTGAAAATAACAGAATGTTCTTTAATTTCAATTAATTCAGCATTAAAATGTGCAGTGATGCTGCCTTCTGCAATCCTGTTTTCAATATCTGGTTTTACCCAATATTTTACATTTTCAGAAATCTCAGAATTACGAATGATCATCGTTACTTCTGCTCCTTTTCTGTAAGTTTCCAAAGCGGCATCGACCGAAGAATTACTTGATCCGATAACGATGGGTTAATATTGATGTTTTTCTGTCTCGTAATTCCCTGATAATACTCCAGAGCTTCCTGTCTTCCGGGCTTTGGAGCGGTTGAGATAAAAGGGATTTCGTCAATTTCCAATTTATCTGCCGTAGAAAAAAACTTCATATATAAAGGATAGTTATAAAGTGAATTTACAATCGTTCCTTTTTCGATGATTAAATAATTTAAGTTGTACTTCTTGGCTTCGAGCGCACAGTTCAGACCAATTGGTCCTGCTCCGATAATCAGAATATCTAAAATTTCCATCTAACAAAATTACAAAAAAGCTTGAAGCTAAAGGCTTTTAACAATAAGTCAAAATCGATACTTTTGATATTTAAACTCTATTTAATTTAACATAATATTGAAGTTGACAGTTGAAACTGGCATTGCTTTTGGACTTTTTCGAAAAATTTTACAATGAAAAAAGCTTTTTTGGCATTCATACTTTTAGCAGCATTATCATGTGAAAAAAAGCAGGATAAAAGTCCTGCAGTTTCTACGGATAACCTGAAAAGATCAAATGAAAGAAGTGATACGCAACAGGAAGCATTGTCTAAAGAAGTAGCGCTGAAAAAGATGAATGATGAACTTTTGCAGGCATTGAAAGTTGGCTATTATGATGCTTTTGCAAATTATATTCATCCTGAAAGAGGCGTAAGATTTTCAATGTACGCATTTGTTAATCGTAATGAAGACAAGCATTTTTCGAAAATTGACTTTGAAAAATATCTGCCTGCAAAAACTATTTTTACCTGGGGTTCCAGAGACGGATCGGGTGAGATTTATAAAGCGACCATCAATCAATATCTTAAAAACTGGGTTTTTCGTAAAGATTTTACAAAATCTGATTATGCGTTTGATACATTTTTAGGAAAGGGAAATTCTCTTAATAATTTAAAGGAAATATATCCCAATACCGATTTTACAGAAAATTATATTGCCGGATCTGAAGAAAACGGCGGGATGGACTGGAACGCACTCCGATTTGTTTTTGAAGAATTTGAAGGCAAATATTATGTAATTGCTGTGATCAATGATGAATGGACCATTTAAATTTCTTCCCTAAAAGTGAATCCAATAAAGTTGTTTATAAAATTTCAGTAAGCTTTTTAGTCAGATTCTTTCTTGAAAATTGGTCAATATTTTGCGTGTTTTGCAAAAGATTTCCTTTTTTCCACAATTCAAATTTTTCAAAAATAAATTTTTCAATTTCTTTGAAATCATCATAACTAAAATGTTTTCCGGATTTTGTTTCATCTAAAATTTTAGAAACGTCAGCTCCATTCGGGCCAAAAGAAATAATCTGTTTTCCTGTTGCTAAATATTCAAATATTTTCCCGGGAATTATGCCCTTCGAAGAATCATTCGGGAAATTAGTAATTAACAAAAGAGAAGACTTCGCCATTTCATCAACGGCTTTGTCATGAGAAACATACCCAAGATTTAAAATATGATCTTTTAAGCTTGATTTTTCAATTGTCTCTAAAATTTTATCATCAATTCTTCCGACAAATTTTAAGTTGAAATTTTCAGCAAAATCTGAATTGTTCTTTACTAAATTATCGAGTGCTTTCCAAAGGTTTTCAGGATTTCTTAACTGCTCTAAAACACCTATATAGCTTAAAGTGAATTTTGAAGCCTTCTCTGTCATGCTGAGCGAAGTCGAAGCATCTGTTTCATCAAAACCGTTGGTGATGCAAAAAGCATTGGCTCCGTTTTTACGGAAATTTTCTGCGTCTGTATAGCTTGTTGCCAAAGTGATGTCTGCATTTTTGAATACTTCAGATTCAAGGTGGTGGTGTTTTTTGTCTGATTTTTTTGTCAGTTTTAAATGCTTGTAATAAGAAATTTCAGTCCACGGATCACGGAAGTCTGCGATCCATTTTAAATCGGGGAATTTCTTTTTTAAATTTAAACCAATCAGGTGCATCGAATGAGGCGGTCCTGAAGTAACAATGGTCTCAATATTATTGATTTTCAGATATTGTTCAAGAAATTGTGTGGAAGGTTTTACCCAGAAAACACGTGCATCAGGAATGAAAAAATTTCCTCTTACCCAAATCGAAAGCTTCGATTTCCAGCTTTGATTGTTTCCTACATCAAATTGTCCGGCTTTGAATTTTTTATTACTTTTATTAAGTTTTTCAGCCAATTGATAAGGCTCCCATATTTTTGTTCTCACGATTTCCAAATCTTCTGGAACATCTTTCAATAAGCTTTCATCCAATAAAGGATAGCTCGGATTTTCGGGCGTGTAAATGATGGGTTTCCAGCCAAATTCGGGAAGATATTTTGCAAATTTCAGCCAGCGCTGTACTCCCGGTCCTCCAGCAGGAGGCCAGTAATAAGTGATGATAAGGATTTTTTTTTCCTGCATAATTTAAGATTCCGAAGGAATAAATCTTAAAAAATCTTAACTTCTTAACTGAAATCTTAATGGTTTATTTTTACCATTAAGAAAAATTAAGATGTTAAGATTATTAAGGTTAGCTTCGCTTTTAGTTTTTTTCTTGAGCTAAAATTTGTTTTTTATTTTTTTTTCGGTAAATGAAATAAATCCCGAAAACGCTCAACGCTATAAACAATCCGAAAGATAATAAAGAAATCCATTTTCCTTTCTCGATAACTTGCGGCTCAAAGATCATTTTAATTTGATGATTTCCGGCAGGAACACGTACTGCACGAAGTAAGTAATCGGCTTTGATGTAAGGAACTTCTTTTTCGTCAATAAAAACTTTCCAGCCATGTGGATAATAAATTTCAGAGAAAACGGCTAACTGCGGTGTTTTCGATTGAGATTTATAGTGCAGCTCATTGGCTTCGTATTTCGTTAAGTTAATAGTTGCAGTAGAATCGGGCGAAATATATTTGTCTCTGTTTAAAAACTGATCGCCATCTTCTTTACCGATTACTGCAATTTTTTTTKTGTCGACTTCTCCGATTAATTTCAGCTCTTCGTTTGGCGAATTGGCAACTTTAACATCTGAAACAAACCATGCATTTCCGTTTGCATTCGGATTGGGAACCACTTGCGGCTCTGCCGGATTTCCGAAGATCATGTATTTAGTATTCAGTAAATTCAGGATTTTTGGCGTTTTTACACTGTCAACTTTAGAAATATATTCATTAAGCAAATCATCATAACGTCTCAGTTTTACTGCATGATAACCTCCGATAGAAGATTTGAAATAAGAAGTATTTGTTTCACTAGTTGTTCCTAAAACCTGGTTGTAAATACGGTAATGTTTTTTATCGTTTTCAGCGATGGTTTCCAAAGTTTTATTAACAGGAATACTTGCTAAAATAGGCTGCAAATTAGGATTATCACCTACTTTTTCAGCAAGATAATCTGATCCTTCTGTCTGGAAAGGGTTTTCTGCAAAGATTTTATCGACATAATTATCATCATTTAAATAACGTTTGTTCACGGTCCAAAGATCAAATAAACTTACCAATCCGATGATTACTAAAGCAATATTTTGATTTAATTTTTGTTTTAAAGCAAAGAATAAAACGGTAGCAGTGATTCCCACATACAATAATGCTTTGATGGCATCAGTTCGGAACAATTTTAATCTGTCCTCAATAATTACATCTAAAATAAAATTTGGAATTTCCTTTTCTGCATCATTCGTAAAACCTAAAAGTGATTTTCCGAAAAGAATGAGAATTAGAGTTAAACCAAGAGTTCCGGCGGTTACATAAATTAAGATTTTCTTTTTGTACTCTTCAGTTAACTTTTGATCTGTAAAAAATTTATACAAACCGATAATTGCGATGAGAGGAAAAAGAAGTTCAACAACAACTAAAATAGACGATGGTGCTCTGAATTTGCTGTAAAACGGAACATAATCTATGAAGAAATCTGATAGCGGCATAAAGTTACTTCCCCAAGCCAATAAAACTGTCAAAATAGTTGCGCCTAAAATCCAGTAACGATATTTTTTTGAGGCAAAAAAGAATCCTAAAAGTGCAAGGAAGCAAACTACAGCTCCTTGATAAGCAGGTCCTGAAGTTCCGGGTTGATCGCCCCAATAAGGTGTTGTCTGTTGTACAATGCTTTGTACGCCTTGTTCAAGCTGGTTTTCATCATTTATTTGTCCAGCTAAAGATTCGCGTAATTTGTTTTCATAAGAATCTGAAAACTTTTCCTGACTTCCGCCTCCCATTAGTTTAGGGATAAAAAGATTAAGAGTTTCAAGTCTTCCGTAACTCCAATTCAAGATACTTTCTTTATCCATTCCTGTATTTCCGGCGGTATGGGTTTGGGTATTCAGAATTTGTTTTCCTCTTACCGTTTCTTTAATGTATTCGGAATTAGCCATGATTCTCTGGGAATTCATTCCAACTCCGATCACTAAAGCAGAACCTATAATTCCTGACGAAATCAGAAAATGTTTGATCGGAACTTTTTTGGTAATTGCTCTTACCAATTCAGAAATAAATAAAAATCCTAAACCTAAGAACAGGTAATATGTCATTTGCGGGTGGTTTGCCGCGACCTGCAATCCGAAGAAAAGGGTAGTGACAATAAATCCGATCACATATTTTTTGCGGATATAAACCAATAATATTCCGGCTAAAAGCGGTGCAAAATATTCGATTGTGTTTACTTTTCCGTTGTGTCCGGCTGCAATAATGATGTAAAAATAAGTGGAGAGCCCAAAAAATGTGGCTCCCAGAAGGGCGTATTTCCAGTTTCGGACAGCAACCATTCCTAAAAGGAAAAATCCTGAAAATAATAAAAACAGATAATTAACCGGTCTTGGCAGAATATTCAGGTAGCTGTCAACTTTTTTGATAATATCGCCTTCAAAACGGCTTCCCATCTGGTAAGTCGGCATTCCGCCAAACATAGAGTCGCTCCAGTAGGTTTCTTTGTCAAAGTTTTCTCTATAATCGATCAGCTCTTTTGCGCCACCGCGATATTGTACGATATCATGCTGGAAAAGCTGTTTTCCTGTAAAAACAGGAGTAGAATATAAAAATGCTAAAACTAAAAATGCAATTAAAGAAACTGCAATATAAATTAAGTTTTTGTTTTTTGCCATCTTGGTTATTAAGTAGGTTTTTTTATTTGATAAGGTGACTAAATGAAAGAAAATAGAATGAAGATAAAAGACTTACAAGCAAATAGTTAAAGTTGTAAAACATATCATTATCATATTTTCACAATACTTAAAGATTTTAAGTTTTTAAATTTACGCTTAATTTTTTTTAGATTAGAGTTTAGTAAATTGGTTTGAAGTACATGTTTTAATAAGCTAAAGTATTAAATATCAAACTATCAACAAACAACCAATAACCATCAACTATTTAATGTTACTTTTCTCTTTCACCTCTTCGTAGTCCACAGTTTCTGCGTCCCATTTTACTTTTTTCTCAATATTGGGTTTTGAGTTTTTTGTTTCCTGTTGCTGATTGTTATTGGGTCTGAAACCTGTGTATTTATAAAATTTATTAAAGAAAATTCTTTTTAAAATATTCCAGACAAAAAAAATAACAATGGTTGCGAGAACGATCTCAAAAATACCTTTTATGAAAGACATATATTTTTATTTAATAATTCAAAGTGTTTAAAATTTCAATTCTAAAATTTTCCGACACTCAAACCCTAAAACTTATTTAGACGAAGGGTTTACCATTACAGAAGAATTGGATACGCTTTTCATCGACTGAGACTGCTTCCCGTCTGAAATAGTTTCTACCTGAGTAGTTTTTACATTGATGTTCTGGTTGTTGATCCAGCCTGTATTTTGGTCAAACTTGATGGTTCCGTTTTGGGAAAGCTCACTGCTCATGCTGTGCGTCATTTCACCCTGAGATTTTTTCTCTTCTTTTTTAGGAATTCCGCCTGTGATGCCTATTTCTACAATCCCGTTTCCTGCACTTTTCAAGGTGTAGTTTGAAGTTACTTTAATTTTTCCTGCTTCATCAGCATTTTCAGAAGTGCTCCATTTATCACCGATTTTTGCTCCTTTTTTAGGAATTACCGAAAGGTTTTTTTCAAACTGATCTTTCAGTACTTTTTCGTTAAAGCTTTCTTTAAGACTTGCGACAACACTCGCTCTCTGATTGGCATCTTTAACGATATTTTTCAAAGCATCGGATATTTTTGTGTAAACAGCTTCAAACCCGGTGATAGAAATTACATTTCCTTTCGTATCCATTTTCATGTTCAGCTTATTTCCGGTAAGCGCTTTGTTTACATTCCAGATCATTTTCAGATCATCTTCTTTCGGGATCGGCAATTTTGTATCTACTACGACCGTTTTACCTTGTGCAGACTGAGAATTTCTTTTTCCGATCAGGTTGATGGTCATATCATAAACATTTCCTTTGATGTCGTTTACGGTAAAGCTCATTTCGTCGGTCGATTCGCTGGTTCCGGACATGGTTTTCCCTTGCGGATCGGTCATCGTTTTAGTATCTCGCTGATAGGTTGTCAAAGGATAGGTCTTTCCCTTTTCAAGCTTAAAAGTTTGTTTAAAAACTCCCAAAGAATCTTTGATTGCCGCATCTGCCTTTACTTCTTTTATAGAATCTGCAGGAACTTCTACGGTGATGGTTTTTCCGGTTTTAGGATCTACTTTTGTGATGGTTGCTGTTTCTTTTTTACATGAAACAAGGGCTATTGAGATAAGCGCTAATGCTGCTATATTTTTCATTGATTTTTTTTAAATGTTAAATTAAATTTTTGTGATTTTCTGTCTCATGGCTTCATATAAAATAGCTCCACAAGCTACAGAAACGTTCAAAGACTGGGTTTTTCCTTCGATCGGAAGTTTTATTTTCTCGTCTGAATGATGTAATACTTCTTTAGAAATTCCGGTTTCTTCATTCCCCATTACAATGGCACAAGGTTCAGTAAAATCAACGTCATATATCAATTTTTGTGCCTTTTCGGTTGCCGAAAATACTGCGATTCCGCTTTGCTGTAAGAAGTCTACAACGTGAGCCAAATTGGGTTCTTTACAGATTTTAATGTTGTACATCGCTCCGGCTGAAGTTTTTATCGCATCAGAATTTACCGGTGCGCCACCTTTTTCAGGAATTACAACCGCATCAATTCCTACACATTCTGCAGTTCTGCAGATTGCACCGAAATTTCTTACATCGGTTAACCGATCCAAAATTAAAATGAAAGGTGTTTTACCTTCTTCAAATAATTCCGGAATAATATTTTCAATTCTGTGAAACGGAACATCAGAAATAAAAGCCACCACACCTTGATGGTTTTTTCTGGTAAAGCGGTTAAGTTTTTCTACGGGAACGTAGTTGGGACGTATTTTATTTTTTGCTAAAATAGATTTCAGTTCTGCATAAATTTCTCCCTGCAATGCATTTTGTACAAAAATTTTGTCAATCGTTTTTCCAGCTTCAATAGCTTCTAATACGGGACGAAGCCCAAAAATAAAATCGTCTTTCATTGATTTGTCATAAAAATTATATGGTGAATGGTCAATCGTCAATTTTCTTCGAAATCAATTTCCAATGATGTGTAAAATTCACAATTGACTGTTGACTTGCGAAGCAAAATTCACAAAATGACTATCTTCCTTTTTCTCCTAAAATTGCCCGCTTCTGCGCCATAGCATAACCATAGTGTAGACTTTCGTGCATATTGTTAAAAATTATCGCATCCTGAATGCTCTTCAGATCCATCCCGAAACTTGTGGTGTAAGGCGTATAATCTGAAAAGAAATCGCTGTCGAAATCTTTCATTAAAGTTTTTGAAGTTTCGGTCAGTAAAAATTCAAGATCTTCCACTTCAGATTTTTGAACATTAAGATTCGGCAAAGTCCCTTTTTTGTACGTTTCGATCCAGTATTTATCTATTCTGAAAGGGTTTCCGCTCAGATAATAATGCAGCAGTTGCTGTGTAGCAACAGTGTGAGCAATATTCCAATAGATATTATTATTAAAACCATCCGGAATTAATAAAAGATCTTCATGAGAAGTGCCCTGAAGAATGTCTAAAAGGTTTTTTCTAATCTGTCGGTGAGCTTGAAAATGATAATTCATTTTACAATATTTTAATCGTCAAAAATAGTTTAATAAACTGAAAATGACAATTCTTGACGGAAGCAATGATTGAAAATTAATAGATTTTTATGAAATTAATGGTTTTGTTGAAATAAATTTGTTAAAAGACCGATTATTAACCTTATATTTAAGATAGAAGATTTAACAAACTTTAACTCAAATATGGCATTAATTGTGTTGATTAGTGCAAGTATTTATTAGAAATTTACCGATTATTTTAATTCAAACCAATGTCAGAATCATATCAAGCAGAAGACATCCGTCAATTGACCGAAAAGGTTAAAGAACAGAATTATTTCTTTAATCTTCTGAGGCAGGAAATCAACAAAGCAATTGTTGGTCAGCATTACATGATTGATCGGCTTTTGATCGGGCTTTTAGGTAACGGTCATATTTTGCTGGAAGGCGTTCCCGGTTTGGCAAAAACTTTAGCGATAAAGACTTTGGCAGAAGCCGTTCACGGCGAGTTTTCGAGAATTCAGTTTACACCGGATCTGCTTCCTGCGGATGTGGTGGGAACAATGATTTACAATATCAAAGAAAATGATTTTTCCATAAAAAGAGGTCCTGTTTTTGCAAATTTCGTTTTGGCAGATGAGATCAACAGAGCGCCTGCAAAAGTACAGTCGGCTCTTTTGGAAGTGATGCAGGAAAAACAGGTAACGATTGGTGACGAAACAATGCCTTTACCGAAACCTTTTTTGGTTTTAGCAACTCAAAACCCAATCGATCAGGAAGGAACTTATCTTTTACCTGAAGCACAAAGCGACCGTTTTATGCTGAAATGTAAAATAGATTATCCTGAATTTGAAGACGAAAGAAAAGTAATGAGAATGGTCTCAACTTCTCATCAGCCTGAAATTAAACAGGTGATTTCTTTGCAGAATATCGTTGAAGCAAAAGCAATTGTTAATCAGATTTATCTGGACGAAAAAATTGAAAAATACATTCTGGATATGGTTTTTGCAACCCGTTATCCTGAAAAATATGGTCTTTCTGAATTGAAAAACTATATCAGTTTCGGAGCATCTCCAAGAGCATCTATTAACTTAGCCATTGCTTCAAGAGCGTATGCATTTTTGAAAGGTAGAGCTTTTGTAATTCCTGAAGACGTAAAAGCTTTGGCACAGGATGTTTTAAGACACAGAATCGGACTTACTTTTGAAGCTGAAGCCGAAGAAATTACCTCTGAGGAAATTGTAAACAGAATTTTAGCGAAAATACAAGCACCTTAAAATATGATTGATAAATGATAATTGATGTTCGATATTGTTCATCATTTATCAATTATCAATTATCAATTATCAATGATTATTTATGCAGATAAAAGATATTGTAAAAAAAGTAAAGCAAATAGAAATCCGTACCAGAAGGAAGACGGAATCTGCTTTGATGGGACAATATCACAGTGCTTTTAAAGGACAGGGAATGACTTTTTCGGAAGTTCGTCCTTATCAGTTCGGAGATGAAATCCGCAGAATTGACTGGAATAAAACGGCTCGTTTCCGTGAACCTTTTGTAAAAGTAATGGAAGAGGAACGTGAACTGACGATGATGATTCTGGTAGATATTTCCGCATCGATGGATTATGGTACAAAAACTCAGCTCAAAAGAGAATATGTAGCAGAAATTGCAGCAAGTTTAGGCTTTTCTGCAGCCGGAAATAATGATAAAGTGGGATTGGTTTTATTTGCAGATAAAGTGTATAAAGTGATTCCGCCACAGAAAGGAAGGAAGCATGTATTGTCAATGATCAGCCATATTTTAACGGCAGAATATGTTCCTGCAGAATCAAAAATAGATAAAGCTTTAGAATATATGATGGGGATTTTTAAAAGGAAATCTCTTGTGTTTTTGCTTTCAGATTTTGAGGATGATTATGATTCTAAAATTCTGAGGGTTGCTTCTAAAAAACATCAGTTGTTGGGAATGAGAATTTATGATGAAAAAGATGACGAAATTCCGGATGTAGGTTATACTTTGTTGTACGATGCCGAAACAGGAAAGCAGGTCTGGGCAAATACTTCGAGTGCAAGATGGCGGTACACGTTTGCTGAAGCGCAAAAACAAAAACAGAGAAATCTGGAAGAAGATTTTGCCAATTCTTCAGCTGAATTTTTGAATATTAATACCGGAGAAGATTACTCAAAAATGTTATATAATTATTTTCAGAAAAAATAAATATTCAATAGGAGCGGACTTTAATCCGCTTCACATGATAAAATAGAAAATAGGCTTTAGCCAAAATTTAGTATTTAAATTGAAAAAAATATTCTTATTACTCTCATTTTTTATCTGTGTAAATTCTTTTTCACAGCTGCTTTCTTCTAAACTGGAGAAAACAACCCTTGCTTTGGGAGAAGTTAATCATTTAGTTATCAAAATAGATAATCTTAAAAGTCGCGCGGTGATTGCTGCGCCAAAAGACGAGCTATTGCCTTTTCATTTTGAAGAAATTTCAGACAGCATCAATATCAACGCAAATACATATGAAAGGAAAATAGAATTTGCTGTTTATGAAGAAGGTGTTTTTAAAATTCCTGAACTTGAATTTAAAGTGGGCGACAGGCTTTTAAAAACAATTCCTTACGAAATTGAGGTCATTAATACTGCGATGAAAGAAGACCAGATTAGTGACATTATGAGCAATAAGGAAGTTGATCTTGAGGTAAGTGATTATTGGGAGCTTTACAAATGGTATGTTTTCGCCGCAATTGCTTTTATCTGTTTAGTTGTTGCAATTGTAATGCTTGTGAAATACGGAAGGCGAAGCAAAGATTCGCCTGTTGTGGCAACCAATCAGACTTTAAAAGAATTAGATTCGTTAAAAAAGAAAAAATACATCGAAGAAGGAGATTACCGCTCTTTTTATGTGGAACTAATCGATATTTCCAGAAAATTTATTACCAAACAATACAGAATTCCTGCAGATATTTTACTGACAGATGATTTGATCGTTTTAATGAAAGAAAATAATACGATTTCGCAGGAAAACGAAAAAATTGTGGAAGAGGTTTTCTTGAGAGGAGATCTGGTGAAATTTGCCAAAACCTTTCCCGATGAAAAGTTGATGGAAAAAGATTTTACCGAAATACGGGACTTTGTGAAGCGCTCATCAAAGGATTTAGAATTTGAAAACCTGAGAAAAGATGTTTGATTTTGAATTTTACAGTCCTTGGTTTTTTCTTTTGTTTTTGGTGTTCATTCCGCTTTTATTCAGAGATTTAAGTCAGAAAAAAAGAAAGGGAATCAAAGTTCCCACCACCAAAAACATGTACAGCAGCAATGGTATTTTGCCTGTGCTTTTTTTGTTGAAGATCTCAAAATATATCATCCTTTCTGCTTTGATTATTGCAATGGCAAGACCGAGAACTTTTTCGGTTTCCCAAGACAGAGACGAGACAAAAGGAATCGATATCATGTTGGCTGTAGACGTTTCGCTGAGTATGTTGGCAAAAGATTTTGAGCCGGATCGTTACGATGTGCTGAAAAATATTGCAGTAGATTTTATCAATAAACGACCTAATGACCGGTTTGGTTTGGTAAAATATAAGATGGAAGCTTTTCTGAAAGTACCTTTAACATTTGACCATGATGCTGTAAAAGATGAAATTATAAACATGAATCAGCGTGAAATGGCAGATGGAACTTCTGTAGGAGACGGTTTGGCGGTTGCGGTGAATCACCTGATGAAAAGTAAGGCAAAAAGCAAAATCGTTATTTTAATGACTGACGGAGTAAACAGCCCGGTAAGAAATCTTTTTCCGCCGGAGCTTGCTGCTGTTCTTGCCAAAGATAATAATATCAAAGTTTATTGTATCGGGATTGGAACCAACGGCTATGCTTTAATGCCCGTTACTTATGATGAATTCGGGTATATTTATGATGAAAGAGAAGTATCTATTGATGAAAATATGCTGAGAGAAATTGCCGCAACTACCGATGGAAAATATTACAGAGCAGATTCTGAAAACAGATTGCAGGAGATTTATGCTGAAATCAATAAGCTTGAAAAAACAGATATTAATGTTTCTAAGTTGTATAATTATGATGAGCATTTTAAGCTTTTTCTCTGGATTGCTTTAGGAATGCTGGTTTTTGATGCTTTTCTACGTTGGATACTTTATAAATTTTTAAGCTGATGGATTGGTATTTAGGAAATAACTGGTATCTTTTGCTATTGCTGCTTTTGCCGCTTTTATCGTTTTTTCTGTTGCGCTATCTGCGTTGGAAAAAAAGAAAAAGAGAATTGTTTGCAGAATCAAAATTCCACGAAAGCTTATTTGAAAAGAATTCAGGATTTATAAAAATATTTCCGGTGCTTTATTTTCTGGCTGCACTTTTTTTGATATTTTCAATTATCGACCTTTTGAGCGGTGCTGAAAAAATAGAAACCAAACAAAAGATGAATAACGTAATGTTTGTTTTGGATGTTTCTAATTCTATGGATGCAGAAGATATTGATCCTGATCGTCTTACCCAGGCTAAAAATCTTATCATCAATACAATGCATGAATTGAAAAATGATAAAATAGGGATTGTTATTTTTGCAGGTGAAGCGGTTTCTATAATGCCTTTAACCACAGATTACAGTTCGGTAGAAAATTATATTTCAGATTTGCAAACCGGTAATATTACGATACAGGGAACAGATTTTCTTTTGGCTATGGAAACTACGGCAGCCAAATTTAAAAACATCAGCAAAGGTTCCAGAAAAGTAGTTTTGATAAGTGACGGCGAAGATAATGAAGGAAATGACAATGCCGCAATAAGACTGGCAAACAATCAAGGGATAACCATTACTTCTGTAGGAGTAGGAACTGATGAAGGAGCTCCTGTCCCGGTTTATAAATATGGACAGCTTATTGGGTATAAATTTGATCAGAACGGCGAAACCGTTATTTCTAAAAGACAAACCGAAGCTCTCAAAAAAATGGCAGAATCTACAGGCGGAACCTACATTGATGGAAATAATATGAATGACGCTCCTAAAAGAATTGCAGACGAGATCAATAAAAAAGTCTCAGAAAGCGTTACAACAGTGAGTTCTCAGAATGCCAATCATTATTACCAGTATTTTTTAGGTATTTCGATATTTTTCTTTTTAATGATTTTCCTGTTTAATCCTAAAAGAGATTTTAATATTTAAACCAAATATGCTTTTTTAAATAATACTTTAACCCAATTTTAACAAATAAGACGCTGTTTCTTAACATATAAAGGGATAATTTTGCAAGAGATGAATACTAAAATTGTATTTTTAGCGTTGATATTTGCTTTTTCGTTCTCAGGTATCGTATTTGGGCAGGAAAGTTATAAGACTTTAGTCTTTGAAGGCAACCAGAAATTTAATGCTAAAGACTATGATGGCGCTTCTTCAAAGTATATGGAAGCTATAAAATCAAACTCTGGTGATTTTACAGCGCATTATAATTTGGGAAATGCTCTGTATAAAAAGAAAATGTATCAGGAAGCGAAGGAAGAATATGCAAAAGCTGAAAAACTTTCTGAAACTTTACCCGATAAGGCAGCAACGCTTCATAATTTGGGAAATGCAATGATGCAGATGAATCAGCCCGATAAGGCAGCTGATTATTACAAACAATCTCTGAAACAGGATCCTTATAACGAGGCAACCAGAAAAAACTACGAGATTGCTAAGCTGAAGCAGAAGGAAAAACAAAGAAACGACAGCAAGAAAGACAAAAGCCCCGGTAAAAACGGAGGCGGAGATRATAAAAACAAAGGAGAGAAAGGAGATTCTAAAAATCAGCAACAGGATCAGGGTAACGGTCCTCAACAAGATAAAGGAGAGGATAGTAAACCCAAAGGTAAAGGCGGAGACGGAAAGCTTCCCAAAGAATTAGAAAAAGCCATCCTGGATAGTATAAATGGCAGAGAAAGAAAAACTGCCAAAAGAATTTTAGACGAAAAATCTTATTCAAAGCCGCAAAGCAACGAGAAAGATTGGTGATGACACAAAAATTTATTTACGCAATACTTACCCTTATATCTGTAATTTCTTACGGACAGGTACAACTGTCGATGAAATCTGATAAAACGGATTATAATGGCAGAGAAATCGTAAATCTTACCATTGTCTTAGAACTGAACGGGAATAATCTGGAGCAGAAAAGTAAAATCATGCTTCCCGATTTATCGAAGTTTAATATGATCGGAAGCGGATCTTTTAATCAGATCGTTAATGATTCCGAAACCAATACGGCAATCGATCAGTACATTACCAGGATTGCTCTGGAACCCAAACAGAAAGGCAAAATAAGAATTGGCTCTGTATTGGTAAACGTTAACAACAAAATCTATAAAACCGAACCTTTCGACATTTTCATAAGAGATATTGAGAAAAAACCAATAGCCAATATTGCCAATGATGTTTATCTCAATATGGAAATAGAAGACCGTGAAGTGTATCAGGATCAGCCTACAATTGCTGTTTTGCGTGTTTATTCCAGAAATATAGACAACCTTAGGAAAGTAAAAAATATAAAGCTTCCACATCAGGAAAACCTTAATGTACACCCGATCAGTTTAAAAAGATCAGAGATCGATCCTTCCGGTTATGCTAATATGGCATCGCAGGTTCTGGCTGTATTCATGGTGTTTCCCAACGAATCGGGCTACGTAGAAGTTCCTCCTGTTTCGGCTTCTGTAAATACTTTTTCTACTAAAAATAAAATAGCGTCCAATAAAGTAAAACTTAATGTAAAAAAACTCCCTGAAGGTTCACCGGAATCTTTCAAAGATGCGGTAGGTAACTTTAAAGTGGATGTTTATTGTTCAACAAAAGAAAAAATTGAAGCCAAAAAACCGGTTAATGTTACGGTAAAAGTTTCCGGTGAAGGTAATCTTTCCGACATGAGTCTTCCGAAAATTGAAGAATCCCCCGATTATGAAATTTTTGCACCAAAGATTACGTCGCATGTAAATGCTGGTCTTACAGGAATGAAAGGCGAGATTTTAGCCAAATATATTTTAATTCCTAAAAAAGCGGGTGAACTGACCATTACGACAGAACCTTTTGCTTTCTTCAATCCTGCCGAAAAAGAATATGTAAATCTTGGCCAGGAAAAATTGGGCTTAACTGCTTTTTCACACGATCAGGTTTTAGAAGCAAGATCAACCGTAGAAAAAGTAAATGATTATACCAATACTTTGCTTGAGACGGTAGACAGCCCGGTTCTGAAAACCACCTCATTTAAAGTTAAAGAAAAAAGTAAATTCAACTGGAATGTGCTTTTTGTAAATATTGCCATATTAATTGCTTTGTTTATCGCCTATATGCTGTTTAGATATTGGCAAAAAAAACAAAATATAATTAAAGAAAAACCAAGCCAAAAACCTTTGGGATCTGTTGCAGAAACAGAAAGAGAAATAAGAGAAAGCTTGAAAACCGACATCAGCGATTATTTTGCTTACCTTGAAAACCTGAAAATTTCAGGTGATTATCCTAAGTTTTTTGAGACTTTCGAGGAAATGGATGCGGAAGTTAGAAGCCAGTATTTCCAAAGCTCTAAAGCAGATTTTAAAGTATTTCTGGAAAGGCATAACGGCAGCTCTGTTGCTGAAAGTTATCAGGAATTATTGCAGAAAGTTCAGATCGAAAAATATTCTCCCATCACCTCAGAAGATTCTTTAAATGATCTGTTAAACGATATTGTTAAATTATATTCCGTTATTAGTAAATAATCATTTTTTATTTATATTTTTGCGAAATTAATAATCGTAAGAAATGGAGGTTTTCAACAGTTTTTCTTTTAAAGAAGTTATTACCTGTTTTATGGTACTTTTTGCGGTCATCGACATCATCGGTTCGGTTCCGATTGTGGTGAGCCTGCAACAGAAATTCGGGCAGATCGAAGCCGGAAAAGCATCAATTACGGCAGGATTGATTATGATTGTTTTTCTTTTTGTAGGAAACAAGATCCTGAAATTTATCGGGGTAGATGTCAATTCTTTTGCCATTGCGGGTGCTTTTGTCATTTTTGTGATTGCGCTTGAAATGATTTTAGGAATTGAGATCAACAAAACGACCGAAGCAAAATCTGCCTCAATCGTTCCGATTGCATTTCCTTTGGTAGCGGGAGCCGGAACTTTAACCACCACTTTGTCTTTAAGAGCAGAGTTTCATGATATTAACATCATTTGTGGGATCATTCTCAATACAATTTTCGTATATTTGGTGCTGAAATCTGCGAAGTGGATCGAGAAGAAAAGTGCAGAATTATATAAATTTTTAGATCATGCAGAAGTTTTATAAAGTATTTTTGGTAGTGTTTATCGTAATTATAGCTATTAATGGCTATGCGTTAAGCAGAAATCTAGGGGTTGAACTTACCTCAGAAGACAATATGAAGTTTTTAATCTCAATCGGGTGTGGATTATTAGGAATAGCTTTGCTTTTCATCCTCAATACATGGAGCAAAATAGGCGCAAAGAAGTAATTCTTTTTACATTAAAATATAAAACCTCTTTCAAAACGAAAGAGGTTTTTTGTCGGTTTAATATTTACTTTTATCAATGAATTATAACCAGATTCTTCAGTACCGCTTCAGATTTAAGCTCTGTCTCATTCCATTCTTTTTCGGGGTTGCTTTGAGCGGTAATTCCTCCTCCGACAAAGAGATGAACCGAGTTTTTGTATAATCTTGAGCAGCGTAAATTCACGAAATATTGAATGTAATCTTCTGTCTCAATTTTGATGTAACCGGCATATAATTCACGCGGAAACTTTTCAATCTTTTCAATCTTTTCTTTACAAAAATCTTTAGGAATCCCGCAAACTGCAGGAGTAGGATGAAGTTCTCGAATGATTGAATCTAAATCTTCAGGATTGATCTTTATTTTAAAATCGGTTTTTAAATGCTTGATGTTTCCGGAAATATGATCGTAAGTTCCCGATTCCTGAATTGAGTTGGAACCGTTGTATTTCTCTAAAATATTTCTGATGTAAGATGAAACAGGCTTCTGCTCTTCAATCTCCTTTTCAGTCCATTCTTCAGCAACGGGAATTGTTCCGGCGATGCTCATCGTTTCAAACTCATGAGTTGATTTGTTGAATTTTCCTAAAACCTCAGAAAAAGCACCCATCCATGAAGTTTTGCTATCAAAAAATATATATTTGAACGCATTAGGATAATTTCTGCAAAGATTGTTGAAGCTTTCTTTTAAATCGATTTCGGTAAAATCTGTAAAAATTTTCCTTCTGGAAAGTACCAGTTTCGGAAGGTCATTTTCTTTGATAATTTCAATTACTTCTTCCAGTTTTTGCAGATATTCTTCTTTGTTTTCTGCAACAAACCTGGTTTCATCTTTGGGTAAAATTTCTGAGCTGATCTTTACATTTTGAAATTCTGACAAGTCTTTTTCAACAACTTTTCCGGCAATTTCAATATTTTCAGTGTTGTTAAATGAATGAAACTTTATTGAATTGACTGGAAAATTTTCGTCTGTAGAATAGAGTTTTTCGTCAAAAGGAAATTTGAAATAGATCATAATTTTGAATCTTTCAGAAAACCATTATCTGGAAATAAAATAAGAGATTCCCAGATTGATTTTTCTTTCAGCAAAGGTATTATTAGTCTTAAAAATGTCAAAATCAAATGAAGAGTTTTTTAACGAAAGATTGTTGATTTTATAGTATTGATATTCTGCATCGATCAGGAATCTACCGAAAATTCGATATTGCAGTCCAAATGAAAACCCGAAATTTATCTGATTGCTTTTAAAATCATCCAGTTTATTCAGAACATTATTTTCAGGAACCAGAAACTGCATTTTATAATTGTTTTTATTCACTAAAAATCCGGCAAAAGGACACAGATTTTTCCATTCATAAATTGCTTTTATCTGAAAAACGTATTCAGAATGTTTATTGATGAATCTCTGAAAAAGCAAAGGTTGATTGTCTTCCGTAAAATAATATCCGTCGAGATAGGTTTCTTCTTTATTTGTATCCAGATCAAATGTAGAATTCCAGCGGGAAATATTTGCGGAAAGCATCAGTGAAAAATTAGGATGAATAATGCTTTTCGAAATCCATATTCCGAAATTTTGCCCGAACTGCTGGTTTTTTTCGGACAAAGTTTCTGCCCAGCTTGCTTTTTTAAAACCAATTCCGACCTGAATTCCGTATTGAAATTTTCTGGAATTCAGAGTTTTTATTTTTTCTTCAAGCTCTTCTTTATCAATATTTTGATTGATTTCATTAATTTCTTTTTCCTGAATTTTGAAAGTAGAAAAAACAAGGTTTCCGGGTTTTAGTTTTATTGGCTTTTCAATATAAATCGTGTCATAAATAATTACCTTTTCATACACATAAATGGTGTCTGTTTTTTTGCGCTGGGCGAATGCAGAACTAATGATTATGACCGAAAAAAGCAAAAATATTTTTCTTAAAAGCATGGTTGGTTTAGTTTTATCGCTCTATAAAAACAGTGTCTCTCTGAATGATTTTTTTTACCACAATCACTTTGTGAGAAACGGTTTCGGCAGAATCTTTTTTGGTAACAGGCTTTGAAGATACTAAGTTTTTTGTTTTGATGGATTTTTTTTCCGATTTTAAATTTTCTTTGGTTTCCGAAACTGATTTCCGAGCTATTTTTATATTTTCTAAACCATCATCTGAAAGTATTTTCTTATTGGTTTTTGGTTTCTTCTGATCGGCTTTCGCTGTATTTTTTTCGGATCTAAAATCTGGAATATCTGAATTAAATCTTTGTGTAAAAGAATTTTTAGGATTAAAAAATAAAATAAATCACACAATAATAATGAAGAAAGTAGTTCCTATTAAAGCTTTCTCTTTCCAGAAATTTCGGCCTGATGAAAACGAAATTGTATTTGAACTTATATCAGAAGGAATTTCAAAGTTTTTGGATGGCGAAATGGTAAAATCTGAAAATTTATTTTGAAAATTCTGAGCCCACAGCAATCCTCCAAATCCGAAAAAAACGAAAAGCTGTGCCGTCTTGTTTTTAGGAGTTTCGTTGTTTACGAAATGGGTAACCAAATAGTTCTGGATCGATTTTTTAGCCCGCATCAAATGAGATTTTGAAGTATTGACCGGAATTTCTAGAAGGCTTGAAATTTCTGCGTGAGAATAGTTTTCGATGTAATATAAATTGAAAACCGATTTGTGATGCGAAGGCAGACTGTCAATCGACTGCAGCAGCTCATCTCTTGTAAAATCGTAGGCAAAAATGTGTTTTTTTTCGTCAATTGCAGAGGTCGTCATTTCGGTAAATGTATTATCTGGGATTTCTGATGGTTCGGTTGTGATAAAGGTATCTTTACTGGTTTTCCGTATGAATTGCAATGCGTTGTTGATGACAATTTTTTTGAGCCAGCCAAAAATTGCTTTCTCATCTTTCAACTGATGGTTTTTCTGAATCGCCATTATAAAACTATCCTGCACAATATCTTCCGCATTCTGAAGATCTGCGATATATCTGCGACAAATCCCCAAAAGTTTTGGGGAATGGTCGAGGTAGATTTTTTGCCAGTTGAGGTTTTGCATTTTAGTTTTGAACTACAAAAATTGAATTGAAACAACCTCTAGTTATATCGGGAAGAGTTAATGCTTCAACATTATTAATATAAAACTTAACTGATTTTCCTCCAATATCTGTATTGTACCTTGTCATATATATATTCTGATCTTTTGCTAAGAAAAGTCCTATCTTGTTGAAATTATTTGGATCTGATATTTGTACTAGATTATTGTTTTTAAAGTAAAAATTATTACCAATATAATATTTATCTGAATCTTCCCAAGCCATATCAGTAATGTTACTTTGAGGTAAATTGGATGGAAAAACTAAATTGTTGCCTGTAATTAGATTCTTTACAAAAATATTATTAACTAAACTCTGGTCTTCTGATATTAAGTATATTCCGGAATTGTCTGATAAAAAGTATTTTGATTTTTGATTTGATTGAAGATAATGATAGATGTTATTTTTATAATACCCTAAATCCCAAGTTGATGAGCCTGAATTGTAATTGAAGTTTCTACGAGTAGTTATGTACATATCATTATTAAAAAAACCAATACATCCAAACATTACAGGGTTTGCGGAAGAGAAAGATTCCAAAACTGTTTTAACTCCATTTTTCCAATAGCAAAATTGAAATAAATCAGCAGAAGATATTGGGTTAGGATTTCTTATAATTCCTGAAAAGTAAATGTCTCCATTATGAATGGTAAGACTATTCCATATTTCAAGATTATTGGGAAAATTTAGTGTATTTGGAGCAACATTTAAATATTCAGCAACATTATGCTTAACCCCATTTTTCCAAAAGTACCACGCTGGTATTGCATGATTTCCCCCAAGAACACTAATATTATTTGCCAACATATAAACATCTCCGTTGTTTTCAACCTTAATTTGTGTTCCTATTAAATTTTCTCCTCCTGGTAAGGCAATTTTTTGCCCGTTTTTCCAATAACAAGCATCAAATTCATCAACACCTCCTACATACACATCATACGAAGCATTCTTTTGCTCAAGTCCTTCATCCAAATTATTTTCACGGCAAGAAAATACAAAGGTTAACAATAAAATAAAAGGTAAAATTAAATTTCTCATAGTTTTTCTTTTCTTATAAGATGGTGAAATGTAAAAAGGTTGCAGCAAATTTTAATTGAATATGACTGGTTTTAAAATTTTAGGGATTTTCACAATGTGATAAGGTTGTGTAACGACTGTTGTTACGTTTCCTTGAAGGAGTTTTTCTACATCAACCTCGATGTTTTGTGAAGTTTCATCAACGGTCATAATATCAACAGAATGACCTCCGTTTGGATAAACGGCATCAACTACAAGAATAAGCATAAACTGGTTAAAATCGATATTGGTTTCTGTAAAACCCGAAGATGGATGATTATTCGGGCCGTCAATTTGATTTAAGAAATTATTCCATTGAGTAGAATTTGTAATGGCAGTGTTTTGCGGTGTGGCATACGTTCCCAAAAAGTTTCCTTTTCCGATCAACTGAAAGTTAATTTGATTTTTTTCTTCAATAGTTTCATCATTATCGCGACAAGAGATTGCTATAAAAAAGATGGAACATAGCAAAAGAAGTAAATGTTTTTTCATGATGTATAAATTTAGGGGTTTCTTTATATATGATGAAAAAAAATAAAAAGGTTGCAGTAAGGAGATAAAAAAAGACCCAAAATTTTGAGCCTTTAGTTTATTTTATAAAAATGATTATCGGTTGATAATATTATTGGTCATCGTTGTATGGTTGATAAGCTGACTTTTTTCATCACGGATTTCAATCTCTGATACATGCATCGTCTTTCCTTTTCTGATGAATCTTGCTACTGCCGTTACAATGCCGTCTTTTTTACTTCGCAGATGGTTAGAATTGATATTGGTTCCCACCCCGAAATATTTGCTGCCGTCAATAAAAATATTTGAAAGGCTCGAACCCATGGTTTCTGCTAAGACACAGCTTGCTCCGCCGTGCATAATTCCGAAAGGTTGATGAATACTTGGTGTAACGGGCATGGTTGCAGTCAGAGTTTCATTTTCCAGATCAATATCGATGAATTGTATGTCGAGAGTTTTTGCAAAAGTTTCGTCACCCCAATTGTTGATGAATTCTAATATTTCTGCCTTGCTTTTATCTTTGATGTACATGTTTCTTTATGAGTAATAAGTAATGGGTAACAAGTAATTTTTTTAAGTAAAAAGTAAAAAGTAAAAAGTAATTTTGCTCCTAATTCCTAATTCCTAATTCCTAATTCCTAATTTCCTCCCCTTCATTCCCCATAATATTGGGATTCCAGTTTGCCTGAATTTTAGGAACGATGTTATTTTTTATGTAATAATCCTGAATTTCCTTCATAATTTCAGCGAAGCTTGCCGTTTCCAGTTTTTCGTAAGGAATCTGGTAACCTAAATAAACGATTTTTCTTTTGAAATCACCGGCTGCCAAAACAATAGGAACTTTTGCTGCCAAAGCCATATGATAAAAACCTTTTCTCCATTTCGGAACCCAGCTTCTTGTTCCTTCAGGAGTAATTACCAAACTGAAATCTTCTTTTTTAAACTCATTGGCTACAAAATTAATCAGATCGTTTTTCTGGCTTCTGTCGATGCCGATCCCGCCCAAACCTCTTACTACTGAGCCGTACCATGCTTTTGTGTGAGCATCTTTGATGATGATTTTCAGTTTTTTTCCTAATTTCCAATAGGCTAAATTTCCTAACAGATATTCCATATTGTGGGTATGCGGTGCTACAACGAGAATGCAGCGGTCGAGATTGTTGATATCGCCTTGCAAAACAACTTTCCAACCCAGAATTTTTAACATCAGACTGCCTATCAGTTTTTTCATATATTTTATATTTAAAACAAAAAAGTATAACCAAACTTTGGTTATACTCTACAAATATATTGAAATATTGTTGCTCTTAAAACAAACTGCTAATTAAATCTGCGATTTTCACTGCAATTTCTAAAACTATTTGTACCATGGTTTAAATTTTTTTCGTGTTTGTTTTTATGGAATTTGAATAAACAAATATAAAACTTTTTTTTGATATAAAATATTTTTTTAGAAAAATATTTGTCTGTTTCTGAGAGTAGAAGAGTGTGAATTTCAAACGGTTGCTTTTCATTCACACCTTCCGTCACTCTCTGAGGGTTGAATTATTTGGTTTTAATCGAAAATTCTTTTTGTCCGTCTTTTATTTTAATGTCTACATCTTTCATTTTATCAATATTCATCTTCATGGTATCCATTATCTTTTTTGCCTCATCTTTTTGGTATTTTTTCCCGTTGATGATGATGCTGTCTTTCTCGTTATCGTCGTATTCTATCGTAGAACCGTTGATTGATATTTTATTTTTTTCGATGCTGATGTTTCCGTTTTCGTCATTACTGTCGTTATCTTCATCGTTGTCGTTTATCCCGTTTCCGTCAGAATCACCGTCGATATTGATGCTGTCTTTCAATGAAAATACCACTGCACTTTTAGGAATTACCAGCTCATAATCGATATGATAATCTCTGTTTCTGTGATCGTAAGGATATTTAATATAATTCGGCAATAATATTTTATTATCAACAATTTCAACCGGAACACTTACATTTAGCGGAATATTATAACCTTTTGCATCTTTTTTAATGATTAAATAAGGAGTTTTAATATTGTCTTTTCTCGTTACTTCTACATAGATATGATCTCTGTTGTACACCGATTTTTTATCAGAATAAAGATCATCATCATACCCTGTAAAGTTCTGCGGAATGGTGATTTGTTTTACATCTAAATAAATACTGTCTGRAGTTGTATTGATCGCAATCTCCTCTGTATCTTCTTTGTGACCTTGGTAGATCATTTCTCTTTTTGCCATGCTCACTCCGAAGAATGTTCCTAAGCCAATCACTGTTAAAAATAAAGCTCCTAGAACCCAGCCGATATTTCTCAATTTCGTTTTTGGCGAGAAAATTTTAATGCTCAAAATGCTGAATAAAATAGCAGGAATTAAAGATCCAACAATGATGATTGCTGCTAAAACGTTGTATAAACCGTCGTCATCAAAATAAAATTTCATTTCATTGGCTCCGGGAAAATTTGAATCAATTCCAAATAACCCAAATACTACGAATACTCCTATAATACTGCTTACCGCCATCATTGCAAAGAATACTCCGATGATGTATTTCAAAACATTCCAGACTCCGCTCCCTGCATTGTTGATGTAAGGTTTGTTTTCTGTATAGATTTCTCCCGCTCTTGTT
>NZ_JBFRGA010000032.1:0-19960 GCF_052115105.1 Chryseobacterium sp. 2TAF14 | reverse complement strand
GCCGAAGCAACTGAGTTACAGTCAGTCCCATTTAGCCACTCTGGAATCTCCCCAGATATTTTATATTAAATTGAGCCTCCAGAGGGACTCGAACCCACGACCTGCTGATTACAAATCAGCTGCTCTAGCCAACTGAGCTATGGAGGCAAAATTAAAAAGATTTCAAAAGATCGATGTTCCCTTTTTGCGAGTGCAAATATAGAACAGATTTTTTGAAATCTCAAACTTTTTATCAAAGTTTTTTTACTTTTTTTATTACGCTAATTCTTTTTTCTTGATTAACAGTTTCTTAGCCGCATCTACACAAAGATCTAAACTTTCTTCAAAGCTGGAAGATGTCTTTTTTACAACGATATCATCACCCGGAACGACCAAAATCAATTCTGTGGTTTTATTTGATTTGTCTGAAGTGTTTTCTACTTTCAGGAAGACTTTACATTCTAAAATTTTATCATAAAACGTATCTAGTWTACTTACTTTTTTGTCTACATGTGACTCTAGTGGTTCGTGTGGAGTTAAGCCGATTGCTTGTACTGAAATCTTCATAATTCTTCTTTTTTAATTGCTCTTGGATGAGACTGATTAAACACTTTTTTCAACTGTTCAATATTGGCATTGGTGTACACCTGTGTGCTTGCAAGACTTGAATGACCCAATATTTTTTTTACTTTTGATATCTCTGCCCCATTGTCTAAAACATGCGTCGCGAAGCTGTGTCTTAAAATATGAGGACTTCTTTTTTGCTTAGAAGTTATAAGACTAAGATACTTATTAACTACCACATAGACAAATTTTTCCGTCAGTTTTTTCCCCTTTTTATTGACAAAAAAATAAGACTTAAACTCTGCCTGTGGTTTTCTTATCTCACGATAGTCTTTAAGCAAAGAGCTTAAGCTTTCAGAAATAGGAATGTATCTTTCTTTGTTTCCTTTTCCTAAAATCTTAAGTTCGTTTCCTTCCAGATTTACACTTTCAAATATTAAGCCACAAAGTTCAGATTTTCGCATTCCTGTCTGATATAAAATTTCGACAATCGATTTCTCGAGCAAATCTTCCACTTCAGAAAAAACCTCATTCTGCAATACGCCCATCTCGTCCTGCGAGATCGGAATCTGTTTTTCGGGATAAAATTTTAAAGATGACACACTTTCAACGGGAGAAACTTTAATTTCGCCGAGTTTTAGAAGAAATAAATAAAAACTGCGAAGCGTGGAAAGCTTCCGGTTTACCGATCTTTTTGAAATACCGTTTTCACTTAATTCAACAACAAAATTTCTGATTATTTTTTTGTCGACCTTAAGCAGATCTTCCGAAGATTCGGTTTTAAGATAAAAAGAATAAAAATCGTCAAGATCACGACGGTAACTTGTAATGGTATGAGGTGAATACCTCTTTTCAAATTGTAAATAATCTAAAAATTTGTCTCGCATATCGGTAAGTATAAAAACAAAAAATCACTCCTCAAATATAACTATTTAAGAAGTGATTTAATATGTGTTTAAGAAAATTCTTAAGCTTGCTCTTCCTTGCTTAATCCTCTTTGCTTATAAGCCGCTTTTAATCTAGCTTGTCTAAGAGTTACAGAAGGCTTGATAAATTGTTGTCTAGCTCTTAACTGACGAACTGTACCCGTTTTATCAAATTTTCTTTTATATTTTTTTAACGCTCTGTCGATAGACTCTCCGTCTTTTACTGGAATTATTAACATATATTACATCTCATTTTGGATTGCAAAACTAAAGATTTTTTATGAAACTACAAAATTATCTATATTTAAATTTAAATAATTTCCAGAAGTCTTGTCAGTATGAATTTAATCTTAACAAAAAAGTAGTATATTTGCATTACTAATCTATGGGGTTGACTGGTTTCGACAGCAAGACCAATGGATAAGTAAGCATGCAGAGAACCGTAGCGCGATCTCTTTAATCCCTTGCTACAAAATTTTAACTGGCAACGAAGAGTTCGCTCTTGCAGCTTAATATCGAAGTATAGTAGATCAAGCGTTTTCCCGAAGACTTTAGTAAGGAAGCAAGATGTCTCACAAATGCTCTGTTCTGCAGCGTTTGATTCTGAGATATAGTAATGCGGAAATAAGGTTTTAGACGCTTCGGCTAAAACTCGAAAACTTTAGAAGATAAGCTGAAAGTTGGGCGTCTGCTCTCTGCTTTCAGTCGAAAACCAATAGTAGAATAAGCATGTAGAAAGCTTATGTATTGCTTGTTTGGACGAGGGTTCGAATCCCTCCAACTCCACAATAATATGCAAAACCCATTGATTATCAATGGGTTTTGCATTTACCAAGTAAACATTTAGTAAACATGTTTATTTAGCTGAATATATGATTTCTCCAAATAACTTACTTGACCTGTAATGCTACTTTAGATAATTCTTGAGTAAACATTTAGTTGTGCTACTTTTTATTTATAAAAAAAGGTAATTTTCATTTTAGTATTTATACACTCAATTTACCCACATTCTAATTGCTTATTTGAACAGTTATCACTTCAAAAGCGACTCTATTAATAACTATATATTTTAGTGTAGTCTGTTATTGTCAAATAAGTATAAGAGAAAGTATTTTAAAACACGCAATTTATATACCATCAAAAAGTGAAAAGGAAAGCTAAAAAACAACCTTCTAATAAAATTATGTTGTGAAAAAAAGTTGAATTAACTGAAATTTGATTCGAGTCATAATAAAAAGAGAGCTTTCAAATTGATGATGAAAGCTCAATTATCAACCATAGTTTTATCTTTAAATATCATGAAAATTATTTTGTAGTAATTTTAAAAATTTCACAGTGATATTTTAGTTAATTAAGACCTCGTATTTTAAAATATATAATAAAATTATCGTTTTACTGTAATACTTTTTGCTTCAAATTCCTTAATGTGGATAACTTTAACATTTTAGCTTAATGAATGAATCATTGATTAATAAAGAGTTTATCAGAATTATATATAACATGTAAATTTGATATTATATAAATACTATTGCACTATATTTTGTTACATACGAAATTTTTATAACTTTGTTTCAACAAAACACCAAGACAAAATACAAAATAAAAACAAAAGCCTCCCGAAGGAGGCTAACTGTCAATCTACTTTTTCTCTCTCTTGATATACGGTTGCAACGCTAACAATAGAGCAGATATAGCTTCTAAAAGATGACAGACGGAATCAAAATCCATATGTTTTACTAATAAACTCGAGTCCTACCTCGGGTTTATTGTTATCACAAAGTTAACCAACTGAAACTGATTTTTATAGAGTTAAGCGGTGATTAGTTGAATTTTAGCCCCAAAAGTTATTAACATTGATACAGAACACCTATAAATACAAGGTTTAAAAAATTACAAAAAACACAATATTTTCAAAATGACATTGATTTCCATTATAACAATTACACTATTGTGTAATATTTACTACGTTTGATGTTTGTTTTACTCATTTAAAAGTTCAAATAACGTCTCTTTTAGTAAATATTTTTTGAATGGAAATTAGATGCTTATATGCAGTAGTATAATTATGCCTTAAACAAAAAATTATAGAACTAAATGATGTTTAGAATTAATTTTAGTAAAATCTAATTTTTAAAGCTCACTAAACTTTCGCTCCCCAAAGCCTCACATTCATTACTGACAATCAGGAAACCGAATAGTAGTTATATTAATTATAAACACGTCAAGTTTTGACGTCATATAACATCAAATTTGTTGAAAGCTAATGAATGATTGTAAATAGATAATTATACAATTAATTAAAGTCATGAAATTTTCAACTTAATGTTGCAAAGACAGAATAGACACTTCAAAAAATTATGCATGTTTCACTCTGTTATTATATTTTTGCTTCTAGAAAAGAATAGTAAAAAATAATAATAGAAAATAATTATTATTTAAACGATACACTTTTTATTTATAAATAGCATAGTCTTTGATGATTTTCAAAATTAATTTCAATAAGTTAAGTTTTACACTTGAATAGAACGTTTTTGAATTATAAAATAAAAAACTTAACTATTTTTGTAAGATAATGGATCTTATGAAAAAAATTTATCAGAGTAAAAATTATAAACATCATACTTATAAAAAATCAAAAAAAGGTTTTAAAGTAAAGAGAAGAAAATTTTCGTTTGAAAACCATCCTCATCATGATGTTAATATTTTAAAAGAATTAATAAAAGAAAGAAAGTATCAAAAAGATTTATTTGATAATATACATAAAATAGTTATATCACCTGAAAATCTTAGTTTTATTGAAAATACAGAAGAATGCTTGAATTTTATTAATAAAATAAGAGATGCAAGTTGTGCTTTTGAATCTTATCGAGGTAAATTTATAGAAATAAACTTACAAAGTGTTAAAACATTTGATGTTGCTATTATTTACATTTTAACAGCTATTTTTGATGAATTAAACTACAAAAAAATAGGTTTAAGAGGTAATCTACCCGCCGATCTCGAAGTTAGAAAAGCATTTATAGAATCCGGCTTTCTTAATTATATGACAGATATAAAAGGTAAACGTTATAAATCATCGACAAAGTCTGAGTTAATGGTTTTTGAAAAGGGTCAAGAAAAACTTTCTGATAAAGATAATGTAAGATTAGGTAACAAAATTAAAAAAGTGATGAAGCATTTAACTTTAAAAGAGAGGCATTATCCACCTGTTAAAACAGTTATATTAGAAATGTGCGGTAATTCTATTGAACATGCCGATACATCAACTAATTACTGGATTTTGGGTTTAGCATATAAAGAAGATAAGGTTGTTTTCATAGCTATTGATTTAGGAAAAGGTATATTAGAAACATTAAAGAAGAAATTTGGCGTTCTTCTTTTAGATTTTATATCTAGGAAAAACGATTTGGATGTTTTAAAGGGAGCATTTATTCAAAAATATGGTTCCAAAACAGGTGAAGAAAACCGAAATAAGGGCTTACCATCGATAAAGGAAGTTTTTGATGATAGAAAAATTTCCAATTTGATAGTAGTGACAAATAATGTAATTTTGCAATACAATGAAATGGAAAAATCAAGAATATTAAATAACAATAAAAGTTTTAACGGGACATTCTACCAATGGGAAGTACAAAAACAAACGCTAGCATCATGAAAGTTATAGAAATACATAAAGATTTTTCTGAATACCCAGGATTAAGAAACTGTAGTTTAAGTGATAAATCTGGTGAAGAGTTCTATCATACAATGCTAAATTTCTCATTTTATGATGCTATTTCATCAGATGAAAAATTAATTGTTGATTTAGATCTTACAAGTGGTTATGCATCTTCATTTTTAGATGAAGCATTTGGAAATTTAGTATATGATTTTACTAAAGAACTAGTTATGCAATATCTTGATATTATTTCTTTAGAAGAACCTCATTGGAAAGATATGTTAATTAATAAAACATTTATAGAGTGGGAAAAGAGAAGACTGGAAGGGAATTCTCCGAAAGTCTATATTATACATACTCCATGGTATAGATATAGAAATAATAAATTTGAATTGGGAGTTTGGGAAAATCCTGATGTTTAATGGTACGTTTTATCATTGATTTAAGTATGGATTGGAATTTTGAATTTGATTTTTCAAACATTATTGATATTGTATCAATGGCTGTCAATGCTTTTTTAGCAGTATTTATAGTAAAAAATATACAAAAAAGTCAAGATAACGAAAGAGTAATTAAAGATCATTTTATAAACGAAGTGAAAGCTATAAAAGATCAATATGCTATATTTTATAATAATGTTATATATGGAAGAATTACTGCCCAAGGGATGTTAGAATGGTTTAAATTAATGAATATAAAGGTTTCAGATGTATCAAACATGCTTGAAGCAAATTACAAAATCAAAAATGATATATTCAACCCTTTTATTATCAATTTGCCTGACTTAATAACAAATGATAATTGTTACATTTCACAATTCAGATCTTCAACTTTCACTATTGATGTGCCGTTAAAAAGAAAAATTTTTGATTTTCATTCGAGAAATTTAAAAATCTTCAATGAATGTATAATTATGATAAATAATAAATAAAAATACAGAACCCTCTAAAATAGAGGGTTCTGTATTTTACAGCCTCGAAACTTTTGATATTTGTATTATAATAATCGTTCTAATTATGGAATGTGAAAAATAAAAATATAGATAAAAGAGTTAATATTTAGAAAAATATATTGCGTTTGCTATTAATAATAAATAACCCCATAAATATGAGGTTATTTATATATTCTGAAAAATAAAATGGTAGTGTCTCACTAACTGTGTAAGTTAAAAAGTTATTCTGGAAAATTTTGAGCCCTTACAGCTCAAAAAATTTTACGGAAATAACTTTTTATTATTTTTAACCATTACATAGTTATGATTGACAAAGAAGATTTATTAAACAACAAGGATTTTTACAAATCCTTCAAGAATGGAGAAGATTTAACATCATTCTTCAAAGCAATGCACAAACGAGCAGTAGAACATATGCTTGATGCAGAGTTGAATTCTCATTTGGATAATGAGAGACATCAGAAATCCACCACAGGAAACTACCGAAACGGTCACGGGACTAAAAAGATAAAATCCTCATTTGGAGAATCCGAAATTAAAGTTCCCCGAGATAGAGAAGGTAACTTTGAACCAGTATTAGTTCCAAAAAGGCACAACATCATCGATGGTTTAGAGAATGTCATCATCTCATTTTACGCTAAAGGAATGAGTGTAAGCGATATTGAGGAACAAATCAAAGAAATGTATGATTTTGAAGTTTCTACCTCTACCATCTCACGAATCACCAATGCTGTTGCAAGTGAAGTGGTGAGCTGGCAGAACCGCCCGCTTGAAGATGTATATCTTATTGTTTGGATGGATGGTATTGTTTTCAAAGTAAGAGAAAACTCTAAAGTCATTAATAAAACCATTTATCTGGCTGTTGGATTAAATCGTGACGGGAGAAAGGAAGTCTTGGGAATGTGGCTTGGAAAAAATGAAAGCTCAGCCTTCTGGATGGGTGTGCTCACAGATTTAAAAGCCCGTGGTGTGGAGGATATTCTTATCACCGCCACCGATAATTTAAACGGATTTACCCAGACTATCCGTTCTGTTTTACCTGAATCTCAAACCCAAATTTGTGTAGTCCATCAAATCAGAAATGCCTGCAAATATGTGGTATGGAAGGATAGAAAAGAGTTCTCTGCCGATATGAAACATATTTACACTGCTCCAACAAAACAGGCGGCGGAAGCTGCTTTGGGAGATTTTGCAGAAAAATGGGAAAGCAAATATTCTTATGCTATTGCATCCTGGCGAAACAATTGGGATGAGCTCACTGTATTTTTTGAATTTCCTTTAGAGATCCGTAAGATCATTTACACTACAAATTTAATTGAAAATCTCAACGGGAAAATCCGAAAATACACCAAAAACAAAATGTCTTTCCCTACGGATGATGCCGTAATGAAATCAGTGTATCTCGCATTAAAAGAAGCTACTAAAAAATGGACGATGCCTATTCAGAATTGGGGCATTGTTCTCAATCAATTTATGCTTATTTTTGAAAATAGGCTCAGATTATAAAATCCAAGCCTAACTTTTTAACTTACACACTTCGTGGGATAGTGTCAATAAAATTCTGTTGAAGCAGGATTATTTAATTCTATACAATTCTATAATTTTAACTTTTCCATTATTTCTTACAATTACATTCCATTGTTTATATAAACCTATTTGTCCATTACTTTTATTACTAAAATATTCTGATTTACCTGTTTTCAGATACTCATCAATTTTTTTAACATTCTCTCTTTCAAATTCGCTAACCTCGAATTCCTCATTTTTTTCAATAGCTGTATTATTCACAAAGTCAAGATAATGTTTTATACCAAAATAATTATTATTAGCATATAAAATAGTTTTAGTATCATTCGGTATAGCTATGTTGTTACTAATATAATTAACAATTAATAAATTTTCTTTGGTTGAGGTTTTCTCTAGCATTTTTAAGCTGTTGTCTCTAAAGAAATTTAAATATTCTAATCTCGCTGTACATCCTTTAAAAATATTTTCGATAAGCCATTCTTCATATTTCATCTTTCTAAGTTCATCACTTTCTTTTTTACAATTTTGAATATCCTTGTCGTTTATTTTATAAAAAGAAATAATTTCAGATTTTAAATTTGAGTTATCTTGAGCTTTACAAGAACAGGTAAAAAGTAAGACTACATATATTATTAAAAAGTTTTTCATTTTTTTTGCTTTTTTACATTGTCATAATAATTATATCTACCTTTTAAAGGTTGCCCACAGCCTATGTAATCCATGAAAGCATTATATGGATCTCCAGGTTTTAATTGATTTTGAAGGTTTTGACCATAACCATTAAAATACACACTATTACCAGTACTATCAATTAGCATCGTTTTCAAATCTACACCATTTGCAATCTTATTATTTGGATTAACCATATAAGATACTCTCAATGGTAATCCGTTCTCTGCTCTTAGTTTGTTTTCAATATGTGAAGCAAAAATTTCAGAATGACTTACATTATCATTCTTATTTTTTCCTCCAACCCAAGGTCCAAACAAATCACTTTTTTTCATAGGATCCATTCCATGACCCATTTCATGACCCAATTTTATGTAAAATGGTGAGTCTGAAACCTGACCATCACTTGTCGGATAGTTTGATTTTGAGGAAAGATTCAAATAAGCAGTTCCATTTTCGTAATAATTTTCACCAGCTGTAGATTGAATATTTATATCATGATCCTTATTATCATAATATGAAATTATACTTGCCCCTGTATCTCCTCCGCTTCCAATTGATTGTAAACCTGAAATAATTTTGCTTACATTATCTGACAATGTAACACTTTTATCAATTGCTTGCCATTTACCATTTACTTTATGTTGAGTCTGCCCATTAGAATATCGGTACTGATTATCTCCATCAGTAATGCTAATCCATAAACCATCTGGATCAATAAACCTTATCGGATTGTTTATTGTATAATTGTAAGGGGAAAAATTATGTCCTTTTTCGCTTAAGGGATCTATAACACCCCATCTTCCAATATCCGGCATGTACATCCTCCAGCCATAATCATACATCCCCGTCTCTTGGATTTCTTTACCGTTATATTTATAGTTGGTATAGCCTCCTAATTTACCTTTTAATCCTCCAATATGATTAAGACCGAATGGATAATAGTCGTTTCTATCTGTAATTTCCAATGATCCATCTATTTTTTTTGCATAGCTCACTCTGGTATTTCCTAAATGATCGCTGTAATTGTAAATATAGCGATTTTCTGTAAAACTGTAAAAACCTTCTGTTGTAGGAACAAAATCTAATCTCCATACTGGTGGTGTGAGAGGAGGATCTAAACCTCCTCCTGGATCAAGGATGATATCTTTCTTCTGATAAGCCATTTCTTCGAAAGCAAACTCAGTACGGCACGTTATACATGACACACTTTCATTGTAGTTATAATGAAAACCATCTAGATAATCCGTAATTGTATTATTAGTAGGCCGATTTCTTCCTTCGGCTCTGACAGAATAAATTTTCCTTAATTTGGTACCGTCTGCACGGTATAGATAACTTAGATTTATATAATTAGGTACTCCGAAGACTGAAGTCGGCAAAAATTGAAAGTTTACTGGTAAATTAATATGGTTGTATTGGACATTTTGAATTCCTTTATCTAACATGTCCGCCATATTCCCGTTCGCATCATAGCCAATTAAATTATTTCCACCCTCATATCCTGTATCATTCATTGCATTTTCTATGACTTGATTTAGTCGGTTACCGGTGTATTGATAATCCAGATTATCTACAAGAGTAGAGGTAAGTCCTGAAATAGGAATAGCTTTTCTCTGCAGGTTGCTTATATTTCCATTCAGATCATAAGCCAAGTACTCATCAAAATTACCATTATGAGGATTTCCGGCATTGGGTTCTGCATAAAGGCCTTGTTTAAGCCTGTTTAATCCATCGTAGGTGTAATCATATCTTTTCAATACATCATCTGATGAATTTCTCCAGTCTATTTCTGCGATATTTCCATTAAATTTACCTGTTACTACACTACTGTAAACAGGATTGTTGTATTTAATCTCGTATCCGAAAAGATCACCATTACTCAAATTATTGGGATCATTGATTTTGGTCATCCAACCTCGAATGTTATACTTGTAATCTACCTGCTGTAGTGGTGTACTTAAACTTATTCCACCCACTTTTTTACTTTCCAGCTGAGACAGCTCATTATATTGGTTCTGAGCAAGATATTCCACAGCATTGTTGTCAACCTTGTGGGTATGGGTCAACAATCTGTTCTGATGGTCATAAGTAAAGTTCTCTGTGATTACTCTTTCGGTATCGCTATCGAGTCTTTTGTGTCTGGTAATTGACATTTTTGGAGTTCCCGAAAAGTCAAGCTCATATTCTGTTTTGGTGTACCCCCCCAGGTGATTAATAGAGTGTGTTCCGATGGCTCTACCTTTGCTATCGTACCAAGTGTAAGTTTTAGTCCAGTTATCATCTTCAATGTTTTTCACATAAGAAACTACCGGTAAACTTTTGGTACTTACATTTTGTGTAAAATCATCAGTAATGGCTACATTTCCAGAAATCGTAGGCGTAAAGCCAGGGGTTCCGTTCGGATAAGTATCATAATAGTTGACTGAAAAAACAGTTTCAAGATAAGGAAACATGTCGTTGGAATAATAAACCTGCATTCCATTTTTGGTAAAACCTGACGTGTCTCTGTTCTCAATAATAGCCAAATTGCCTATCATATTCTGCATGCCAGCCCTGTCTGTTCCCGCTACAATTCCTGTCAAGATTACCCTTCCAAATTTATCGTATTTGGAAAAAAGCCATTTTCCTGATGGATGCATCACTGCATCTTGTGTAAAAATCAATCGGTCAGCTTTATCATAGACCATATATTCCCAGCCTTTTCCCGGAAGCTTTTTTTCTACCAGACGATTTCTACCATCATAACGGTACTGGTAACAAAGGTTACCAAGAACTGCCTGTGGAATTTCTTCACCATCAGCGAAGCCGTTATCTTGCAGTTCACGAATAGCTTTTGGAGAAATTACAAAAGCCAGTTGATTATATTCATTATAAATATAATACGTATCAGCATTCTCGGTGGCAGTCAATGCCTTTCTCACCAATATGGTTTGTCCTTCTCCGTTTTTGAATTCAATAGTTTTGTTTCCATCTTCATCGGTCACTGTATTTTTATAAAGTTTATTGTTGGTATAATAAAGCTCTGAAGACGATTTGGGAACAGAATTGGTAATGCCTGACCATGTTGTTGTAGTCACAAATCTATAAACATTGTCATTTGAAGTGTTAGCAATATAATCAAATTTTATAGGATTATTGGTCCAATCATTTCCAACCTGTATCTGTTGTTGAATCCTGTCTAAAGGTGAGTTTTCTATAATTTTCTCCGCATAGATTTTTTCTGAACCGTAAATATTTGTCTGGGTAGCATTTGCTAAAGGATTAGTGACAATAGCTCCGTTCATGGTTCCACTCTGGGGAACGGGAAGAAAATCCAAAACCTGTCTTCCAAAAGCATCATATTCAATATGAGTTACCACATCTTTTCCTGTGGGAGATGCTTTAACATTGACTATCTGTTTCGGTCTTCCTAGACCATCAAAATATTGAACGGTTCCTATTTGTTTTGCTGTTGAGCTTGATGTTGTTACTGGCTCAAGATATGCTCTGCTTTGTATATAATTCTCTGTGCCGGTTGCCTGAGCATTTACTATTCCGACAACAAACAAAGAACTGATTGGTATTATTAGTTTTTTCATTGTATTAATTGAAATGGAATTTTAATAAAAAGGTATTTTTAGAACCCAGGTCTGTGAACTATTATCAGCAGGAGCGGGAGTATTATCTATATATATATCACCGTTTGGTCGTACTGACCACCATACTGTTAAATTACCGCCCGCCTGCATAGTACCACCAAGTATAGTATCAGAGGGTCTACAGCTTCCATTAATATTTCCGATTTTTACCCCTGGATCCCCATCCCAAGGTAATGTGGTAGAATTTGAGCCTGTTGTAAATGAAAGGGTTAACTCAAATCTTCCCTCGGAATTAATGGCATTGACATTGCTTGTACCAGATATATCCAAAGCAGAGTTAAAAATTACAGGGCAATTTAAAGACATACAAATACTATGTGCATTTGCTAAAGCCTGTCCATTAGTATTAAGATCAAGTTCTGCTTTGTAATCGGCATCATCCTGACTAATATTTGAGGAATATTGATTAGCGGGTACAGAATATGTTACGGGGGAACCTACACTATCACTACCACAACTTAAATTTCTAAATCTTTTGCTCACCGCAGCGTTAAAAAAGATCGATCCGGTAGCAGGGCTATAATTATATGTGTATTCCTTAAGTATTTTACCATCGCTGTCAATTATTTTTTCCAATCGGTTGGCTGCATCATACAAATAATTTTCTCGGATTCCATTTGGTGGTGTAATACTTCTTATACCAACTAAAGGATCATAAGTATAAGTAGTCATCTGGAATGTTGACAAGCTGTTATGTTTTCTGAATGTATTTAGTTCATTTAATAATGCAGTTTCATCATTATTAGGAGCAGTAGCATTATCCGTAGTTGATGCATTTACAATAGCATCAATTAACGTTTGCTGTATATCTGTAAGTTTTGCTCCTGTAATTTTTGCAATAGGTTTAGTTTGGTTATATCCCCATATAATGGTTGTTGAAGTCCCATCCTTTGTGGTGTATTGCTGTAAATTACCTTTATTATCATATTTATCATAAACAACATCAGTATAACCCGAAGAAATTGTGCTTTGTAAATCATAGGAAACTACAGAACTTGGGAAAAGTTCAGCTGGAGATATATTTTCATATTTAGTCTCTACTCTAGAAATTGTTTTACTGTCTTTTATAGTTTCAATCTCAAGTGGAATACTTAACATATTTGCATTTACAAGCGGAGTATTCCCTCTAGCGTATCTATAAGTTGTTTGGGTAACAGAATTATCTGAAGAAGTTACATTTGTTTTACTTAGATTAAGATGTAATGGACTGTCATATAAATTCTCCGATTTCGTTACAACTTGCGTATTGCTCAAATAATCTGTTGTCGTTATTTTTTTAATCGGAGATGGATTCATGAACCTTCTATATGCTTGAGTCCATGCACCTGAAGAATGATTAATAGAAACGTAATTATTGTCATCTTTGGCATTATTGGGATTATATTCCATATTATCATAGTATTCATATTCTATCTTTTTAATTGGGCTTGCCAAATCAGCTTGAGAAAAATATTTTTGGCTTAAAGGTTTTCCTCTTAAAATACTCTTATCTATACCATAAATATTTTTTAAATTTACATAAAGATTGAAAGGAACAATATTTGTTAGCCCGRCAGTAGAAGGAGTATTATTGTAAGGATCTGTATTCATTAAGTCTGGATGAGTTTCATAAGTTGTAAACTTGTGTTCGATATATCCTTTTCCATTTTCAATTTCAAAAACTTTTGAGTATCCTACATTATAACTATCTAAACTGTTAACCTGAACATTTGAACTTGCTCTTATAAGTAAATGCCTGTATAAACCACTACTTAACATTTGTATAAAATAATAATATCTAGGCCAATTCATTAGGATTCCAGAACTATCAGAATTTTGATAATCAAGAGTATATTCATATTCTTTTGACCCAGTCATACCGTTCTCATTAAAACTAGAAATTTTCTTTATTCTTGCCCCTCCAGCTAATCCTCCATTATTTAAAAGTGCAGGAAGAAATTGGTTGGCAGCTATTCTTTCTATTCTTTTGGCATATAGATGTGGCTCATATTCGAATACACTGGATCCTTTAGTTGGATAAGTAATTTTTTTTAATAATGCTACATCGCATTTGTCGGCATTTGGATCTCTAAAAGTATTATATAATGTATAGTCTCCGTAAGATGTAGCGGTCTCAAAAGGAGATAAACTTATATTATTGTCCAGCCCATTCCAGTAACCCCAATGGTCAATGCCCTTTGTATAATAAGCAGGTAAATTATCAGTTTTATAGTATTCAAACTTATATGTTTGATTACTCTCTAAATTTTCAATTGATTTTAAAAATGGTCTTTTAAATGTCCCTCCCAAATGATCATAGGAAAAATCCTGTTTTGAGATTCTTATATCTTTATGATATGTTTCTATACTACTAATAATCCATTCATTAAAAGACCTGTTTGCATAAAATGGGCTTAATGTATAATGCATTATTGGATAGCCGGTATCCAGATAATTAATTCTAATTTCATCATCTTGATATTTTATCGATTTCAAAACCGATTTTTTTAATAAAGAAAATGTGGTTTTTTTTGATGGTCCATTAAATATTGTAGCAATATTATCAGGATTGTCACAGTCACCATTACAAACAGGCATACTATCGGTCTTTCCTCCATCCTGTGTATAGCTATCCATTGAAAATATTTTGCTATTATCACGTAAATTTATCCAGTTCCCTAAAAGACAGAAAGAGTTGTTGGCTAAAGTTCCTTGCTCATAATCAAACGTAATTTCTTTTTTATTAGCTAAAATGATTTTTGATAAGCTAAAAGAACTAATCATCGGATGCCCGTTATAATCATCATTTGGATAATCAGGTTCTATTGAATATGAATATGATATTTCATATTTGGAAAGATCTCCGCCAAATATATATTTATTTCCTTTTCCATCTGTTATGCTAATAATAGAAACGGGTGGTTCACAAAAACCTGAACCTCCATATAAAGCCATTAGAGAAAGATCTACTTTGATATTTGGATCACTTGACTCCACAAGGACGTTTCCATCATTTCCAATCATAAATTTTCCGGAAAGCCCCATTACATTAAAAATAAATTCATCAGGTTCTCCTTCGTAACCTTGGGAATCTGGACCCATTATCCATTCAGTCCCATCTGTATGTCCCGTTCCTGTACCAGTTATGTTATACGCCGCAGTATTTGTAGAAGGGTTAGCTCTTACACCTGTTAAAAACCCGTGAAGATGCCTAGATTGATAATATGGATTATTGGCAGTTCCAGTACCTGTAGGTTGTCCAACATATTCGTCCGGAATGACATTCATTTTTCGGGTTATTCGCCCTCCTGCGAGTAATGACCAGTTAACACCAGCTGCATCAGATTTTTTATGTGGAAGGAAACCCGAAGAATCATATAGTAAAGTAGCAGAAATGTCTACTTCACTTCCACCAATATTTGCAACAGGGATCTTTAAATCGATTGCACCGGTATAAAGATTTACGGGTACATTGCCATTTTTTTCAAATGCATATGATTGGGGTGATTTCATTTGGACAAGATCCATAACTTGTGCTAACGATTGCTTACTTACAAGTAATAAGCTTAATAAAACTACAATTCTTATTTTCATTTAGTTATTTTTTAATCAGTTTAGCATTCGCAGTTTTCTCAGTATCCGTTTTTATTACAATTAAATAAGCTCCCTGAATTAAATTCTGCGTATTAATCTTCGTTACCTTATTCTTGGTTTTAAGACTTTGGAGCTGTCTTCCGCCCATGTCATACAACATAATATCAGCATCCTTAAAATCAAATCCTATTTCCACGTAAACATAATCTGATACAGGATTAGGATAGATCTTAATATTCTGTTTTTCTATTAATTGGTCAATCTGTTGGTCTCCAAGCTTTACAATCTTCCAGTTCTCTTTTCCTAATTCTTCAGCACTTGTTCCTGCTAAAACAATAGAACCATCTTTATTCATCTTTAGATCAGAAAGTCTTTCCTCTTTCTTTCTGGATTCTCCCTTTACATGTTTTCGCCACTGTTCGTTTCCATAATTATCGATATACAGCATCCAGAATGTTTCATCATCTGCTTCAATTCTTCCTTCCGCCTGAGTATAACCTCCAAGTAAAACTCCTTTTGAATTCCTTCCATCACCTGTGCTGATCACATTCATTCCCATTAGAATGTCACGGTTCTTAAAGTTGTAGGATTTTTGCCATTGTTCCTCCCCTTTCGTGTTTAAAGAGATCAACCAAATATCTGTTCCTTCTTCAATACCAACGGTTTTATTTCCTGACTTTTCAGACCTCGATTCTCCGGCAATAATGTAACCAGATGAAGTAAATACCATTGTTCTCAAATGGTCATCACCTTTACCTCCGAAATTCTTTTCCCATTCTATTTTATTGTCTTTACTGAGCTTAATCACCCAAAAATCCCCTTCTCCGAAATTTTCTGTTGATTTAGCATGTCGTGATATAGAACTCGAAGTTGTGTTGCCGGAACCCGAAACCCGAAACCTGGAACTCCTCGAATAAACTCCTAATAATGCTCCTCCATCCGGAGTCGGGATCATTTTCTCGACCTCATCTAATCCTCTTCCACCTAAAATCAATTCTGAAAGTATCTTTCCGTTTTTATCCAGTCGTGTAACGGTTACATCTTTCGAGCCGAAGCCATTGACTGAATTCTGAACATTCCCTGCTACTATAAATCCGAAATCGGCAGTTTGAATAACAGATCTCGCTTCTTCATCCTGAGAAGTTCCCAAGGTTTTCTGCCACAATTCATCCCCGAATTCGTTGATTCTAATCAGCCAGATATCTGAACCTCCCTTAGAAGCATCTTTTTTATCTAATTCTTTTCCAGAATAGGAAGTTCCTGCCAAAAGGAAACCTCCTTCTTGTGTAGCAACTGTTGCCGAAAGAAAATCGTGATTTTGTCCTGAAAAATATTTTTCCCAAACTTCTTCTCCTTGTTGATTAAGTTTGACTAAATGGAAATCATAGCCGTTGTTCTGTCTGTTTTCAGTTGTAAGTTTCTTGGATTGAATTGAACTTCCCGTAATAAGGTATTGTTGGTCTACTGTAGTGGTTACCTGAGAAAGAAAATCCTGTGTAGAAGACTTAATATCTTTCTGCCATAACACTTCCTGAGAATACAATACAGCAGTTGTGCATGTAAGAAATGCACTCATGTAGAGTTGTTTCATGAGCTGGTTATTATTTTTTGCTAAATTAATTTTTTTTAACTCAAATTATAATATTATTAAAAAAATGTAATATGAATTTTCTCATATCGTTTTGACAAAAATAAAATGACAACACGTCAAAACTTGACGTATTTAATATCGCAGAAAAATAAGCAGCTATTTATTCGGAATCTAAAATTATTTACTTGTTAATATAAAATATTATGTTATGAAAATTAATACAATAATTTCATATTTTGGTAGTCTAAACTAATACTACGATTATTAGCAAAGAAAATGATGTTAGTATTCACGAAACTTTGTAATCTCCATCAAAGCTTTCGATTTCTAACTGATACTGTTTATTGATTTTACTTATAATCTGCATCACCATAGAATTTAATCATTTTTGAGTTTAAATTATAATTCCAAATACCATCAAGCACCATACTGTGTATTTTTATACATTCTAATGTTTAGAAAATTGTTTGCTTTTAGTTGATATAGATCTTTGCCGGAACATTTAAGATTAATAGAACCGATTTGTTGACGTTTAGATTATTTATGAAAATTTACTTTGAGACTTTCCAATCACCGATTAAAGTATTAGTACCAAGCGTAAAGTCGACCGTTTCTTCTTCTGCGCTGCTGTTGCACGAGTAATTAAATATTGACATAATTACTATGCTAAGAGAAATAATAATCTTTTTCATAAAGTTTTTATAATTTTTTGTTTATGAATTCAACTCGTTGTTTAAGGATCTTTGTATTGTAATGATCAAGAATTTTTTGATATTCTAGGTAATTTATTGTTTTTTGTCCATAACGTATAAACTTTACTATTTCTAAAAAATGCAGAGTATGATAAGATAGATATTCGACACAGTTTTCTTCTGCATTTACGTATAGAATTGACAAACTTTGTCCATCATCATTCTTTTCATATCTAATTAAATCGTTATGGTAAATTTTATCATTTACCATTGCATCTAGATTTTTTGCAGCAGGATGATTACTGTAAGGTCTGTTTCCTTCATTTTCGTCTTTAGTGGTACAATCAATTAAGAAATCTGTAATAAAGCCCTCAAATGTGTTAGTATAAAATTCCCAGTCTAAATTCATCTTTTGAGCATTTGCATTTTTGGGAATGAATTTAACCAAATCCGAGTTTAAGGGGTAATCGTGATTTTTATTAAAAGAAGGGGACTCTAAATGTCCAAAAAGTAAGTGATTCATAACTTTTACAAACCCTTCGTAGCTAGCGGATCTTGCTGTAGATGTTTCTGTTTCCATTAAATTGTTTTTATGGCACAGTCCCTAATGCCGTTTTTTAGAATGCAAAAAGCGTGGAACCGAAGCCATTCCGACAAAGAGGTACTGCGAAGAACCCACAATCCAGATATGACTTACAGCCCACGCCATTATTTGGCACGGGCGTAAGCCTATCGAATTTTGGATTGTTAAGAAGATTCGCAGTTTTCTTTGTCCAAGACGATAGCTTACGCTTTTACGTTAAATATTTTCAAAGCAAATATAAAATAACTTCTTATAAAAAAACAAAAGAGTTTATAAGAATGTTCGAGTAAAATTATTAATTAATCAGTTTGTTAGTGTATATTAATCCTTGTTGAAGGTTATCGGAGAATCAAGATTATCAGATTAATCATTTTTATAGATGAAATTATAATTTTTTTTCTCAAAATAAAACTTTGCCGCATTAATAAAATTATAGTTAATCTCTAAATTAAGAATGCTTAATAATTTTGCCCCTGTATTTGTAAAGACCCAACCAGTAACTTCGAGGCTATTGCTTTTAATATTTTCTTGATTTTCTACTATTTTTGATAGGTAAAACTTTTTACCACCATGATGTATAAAATCGTCGTTATTTTCTATGTTCATTTCAATAGAAGATTTTGCAGCATGTAAGAGTCCATATTCATGTAAAATACTAATATTTAAATATGAAATTCCGAAATGAACATCTTCAATTTTTTGATCATTAATACGAAAATCTGGTAAAAAACCGACATCAACTCTGTCATCCTTTATAATGTACATACTTGCGTTGCACACTTTAGTAAAAGCATTTGCAACATCAGAATCAAGCTGTGATACTATGGATAATGTTTTTTGAGAAAATGATCCGGGAGAAATTATTTCGTTTGCTAATATTTTACCAAATAGAATCTGCATATCTTGACTAGATTTCAATTTAGCAGTTTCTTCAAAAACATTTAACCATTCTTCACTTATTTCTTCTATATTATTGCTATCAACTACCTTCTGTCTTAAATTTGATGAAGCATTACTGACAATCTTATCAATATCGATCTGATGTCTAATAATTTTTGATGCATATCGTTCAATTGCTTTTTTTTCATATATCTCTGGGACATCAATTTTATCATTTATACTATCTCCAATGTTTAAAATGATATTTTTTCTAGCTTCATTGGAGGTGCGAATTATGTCAGCTTTTCCTTCTAACCAAGCTACAGGAATATCAACTGTTGCAGTGCATAGTTGTGAAAAAGCTTTAAAAAAATTTTTCCTAATTGGTGAAGGTATCCCTGTTGCAAGAGTTTCAAATACAGWTGCTACTTGATTTAGTGGGTTTTCATCTTGATTCATTTGATTTTTATTTTAAAGTATGATTGAATAATTATTTTTGTAATCTTTTATATAACAATAAATCTGACAGACGATATCTTAAATCATATACGATCTTAATTTATTAAATGCAATCATGAGTGATTAGAGAATTAGTTTGTTTCAAATCTAATAAAAATTTAAAGTCTTTACATTTCGTGTTTTTGCTCTTATTGAAATAAGATATAAGTTTTATTTTAAATATAATAAAATGTTTTTGGAGAAGTGTCAGACTTAGTATATATACAG
>NZ_JBFRGA010000031.1:0-22554 GCF_052115105.1 Chryseobacterium sp. 2TAF14 | reverse complement strand
CATTTACATTTCGTAATTTATAAATATACCATGCTATAGAAAAGTAAATAAATAATATGGGCAGACTAATAATATGAATAAAATCTAACTGATTTACATCTTGGGTGATCAGTTTATATAAGTTAAAAAATATAAGAACAAACATAAAAACCATGCTTGTGATTTTTATAAAAGGATGGGTAAAAGTTTTAAAATATATGAGTCCAAAATAAAGTACTGACAGTAAAATAAACCCGACAAACGCTATATTTCTCTCAAATATTATTAATTCAGGAAAATTTACAGGAATTACGTCTACTAATAATACCAATAGCAGATATAAAAAAAAATAGAATTGTTGTTTTGATTTTCCTTTGAATACCCAAATGTAAACTGAATATAAAAAGTTGATCAAAACAACAATTTCATAAATTCTGTTTAAGGACATTGGTTTGGGCAAAGAGAGTTCATGTCATAATAAGAAATATTTTCAATAAGATTTCCATCTTCTGCTTCAGCATCAAAGACGATTGTTAATTGATTGGGTATATAGTCCTTATCTCTCAATTTTTTTAATTCTTTGGCTTCTTCAAGTTCTTGTGGATCACTACTTTTATCTTTTTCATCTATAATTGAATCTAATACTTCCTTGTCTAACGCTTCTGCAAGACATATATTTATTTGTCTTATTTTATTCTCACTATGAATGTTATTATAAAGCTTGATTCTGGCATAATATGCAAGCAGCTCCATCCTCGGAATCATCACAAAGCTTGTGAAACCTTTTTCAGTAATGATAACCCGGTCATTAATTCTCGTACTAAAAATATCTGTAAACTTATCGGTGATTTTAGTATATTCTTCTTTGGTTATTTTTAGCTGGTTATTTAAAGAATAAATTACAAAATACTCCTCAATATCTTTTTTTTCTTTTGCTCTTGAATAAATCAATAAAACAGAGTTTTCGAAATTTTGAAGTTCAGGATGATCCGGCATAAACTCAGATTTGTAGTGTGTAAAGTGAATGCGAACTTCATCATATTTATCTACATCAGGCTCTTCTACCCAAAGCATATCTTCTAAATTATCAATACTTATCGGATAAGATTCTTTAAAATTTATTTCTTTCGCTGCAAACAATCTTGCTGTTGTTTGTCTAAAGCTATCCTTCATCTTCAATGCTTCATCTTTTGGAATACGTATCAATTCCATTCCCGGTTTGTTTTCTACATAATCCTTAGATAAATTTACAGACAGGTCATTTTGCTGTGTAGTTGTTTCCATGTTTTTAGTTTTTAAAATGGTTAAATTTATTAATAGCCTCCACTTTATTGTTTACGTGAAGTTTTCTGTAGATATTTCCGACGTGCTTTTTTACGGTATCAATGCTTACAAATATTTGATCGGCAATTTCTTTATATAAAAGACCTTGAGACAAAAGCTCCACAATTTCTGTCTCGCGTTTTGTAAGATCTTCAAAGTCTTTTATTTCTATCGTTTTCTTTTCAAAATGGGCTAAAACTTTTCTTGCAATCGAAAAACTCATGGGAGCACCGCCATTGTAAACATCTCGGATCGAACTGAGAATTTTATCCATGCTTTCGCCTTTTACGAGATAACCCATTGCTCCGGCTTTTAAAGAATTAAAAATCATTTCATCATTTTCAAAACTTGTACACATGATGAATTGCGTTTTTGGCATTTCTTTTTTCAGCTTTACAATAATATCTATACCGAGCATATCCTGAAGCTGGATATCCATCATCACAACATCCGGAGAAACATCAGACAATTTTTTCAGGGCAGCATTTCCGTCAAAAAACTGAGAAATGACCTTCATGTCATTTTGATAATCGATGACTTTCTTCAACGTATTGTTGTAGTTTTTTTCGTCTTCTACTATGGCGATAGAAATGCTCATTTTTTTTGTTTTTGTAAAATCAAATTTCAACAGAAAACAACACAGAAACAATTACACTTTTGTGTAATAATAAGATTTTGAGTCGGGGTCATTGGTTTGTTTTTTGTTTTTATTAAATTTAAAGAAAATTTCACAATAAAGAAATTAATTTAAATTAATATTATCAAAAATATACTGAATGAAAAAACTACTTATCTTATCGATCGGCATTTTAATGGTTTCATTGTCAAGTTGCAAAAAATCTGAGGAAAGAAATAAAGGAATTATAAAATCTGATTCTGCCAATACAGAAATTCTTGCTGACAACGGAGCCATAGATTCTACAATTGCATATAATGTGAGTGTAAACGGAACAAAAACAGTAAAGACAGATTTTGTCTATCAGGCAACAGACGGAAGTCCTGTAAAAGTTGTTTTTAATTACGATCCTAATAACAGGACGATTTCTATAAGAAATAATAATAAAACTTTTATCCTTGACAAGACAGAAGCAAAGCCTAATCAAACTACTTATGAGAAAGAAGATATGAAGGCGGTCGTAAAAGGCGACAGCTTAATTTTACATCAGGGTGAAAATATTATTGAGCTTGTAAAAACTAAAATATAAAACTTACTTTTGGTATAGTTTGGAAAAGCTAAGTAACGAAAAGTAAAAAGCAGGCTAGCTTTTTAAAATTGCACGCCTGCTTTTTCTAAAAGCTCCTGTCGATTTGCACAAGTCGACGGGATCTTTTGTTATAATCCTCAAATCTATTTTAACCTGAATTCGGGTTAAGATTTTTAACCGCAATGTTAAACAAAGAGTTTTAATAATACAGCTTTAAATATTTAAGTTAAACAAAGGCGTTACACTTAACAATGAAATACTATTTTGTATTACCTCGATAAGCGAAGCGGCTTAGTTTATCTTAAAAMMAAAAATAGAATATTAAAGAAAACTTTGTTTGCCTTTGCGATAGGAACTAAATCAAATAAYTCATAATTTAAAATAATTCYTATMCCGAACTCACGTTATTTTAAAACAAATTGAAAATCATTTGAAACAAAAAAACCGCTCAGAAATCTGAACGGTTTTTTATATATCTGTAAGAATATTATTATTCTCCAGCTTTCTCTTCTGTAGAATCAGTAGTTTCTGCTTTTGGCTCTTCTACTTTTTCTTCTACTACAGGAGCTTCAGCAACTACAGCTTCTTTTTTAGTAGCTGTTGTAGATCTTCTGCTTCTTCTTGTAGTCTTTTTCTCTTCAGCATTAGGATTGTAAAGCTCGTTGAAATCAACCAACTCGATCAAAGCAGTATCTGCAGCATCACCAGGTCTGAAACCAGTTTTGATGATTCTCGTATAACCGCCGTTTCTTTCAGCGATTTTCGGAGCTACAGTTCTGAACAATTCAGTAACCGCTTCTTTATTTTGAAGATATGCGAAAACAATTCTTCTGTTGTGAGTAGTATCTTCTTTTGCTTTAGTCAATAGAGGCTCAACGTATACTCTTAAAGCTTTAGCTTTAGCTACAGTAGTGTTGATTCTTTTATGCTCAATTAGAGAACAAGCCATATTAGAAAGTAAAGCGCTTCTGTGAGAAGCCGTTCTTCCTAAGTGATTGAATTTTTTACCGTGTCTCATTATTTTTTAATTATCAGCGTCTAATTTATATTTTGCAACGTCGAAACCGAAGTTAAGACCTTTTGAATGCACCAATTCTTCTAGTTCTGTCAAAGATTTTTTACCAAAATTTCTGAATTTCATCAAATCAGACTTACTATAAGAAACAAGCTCACCCAAAGTTTCTACTTCAGCCGCTTTTAGACAGTTTAAGGCTCTTACAGAAAGATCCATATCTGCTAATTTAGACTTAAGTAATTGTCTTGTGTGAAGTGTCTCTTCATCGTATTGGATAGATGCTTTCACTGCTTCAGTCTCCAACGTGATTCTCTCATCAGAGAATAGCATGAAGTGATAGATTAATATCTTAGAAGCTTCTGTTAAAGCATTTTGAGGGCTGATTGAGCCATCAGTTTCTATATCTAATACAAGTTTTTCGTAGTCTGTTTTTTGCTCTACACGGTAATTTTCAATACTATACTGTACTTTTTTGATCGGCGTAAAGATAGAGTCGATAGCAATAGTTCCTACAGGAGCATTGTTTGACTTGTTTTGTTCAGAAGGAACGTACCCTCTTCCCTTTTCTATGTTAAACGTGATTTCAAAAGTAACATCAGAGTTTTGGTTACAGATCACCAACTCAGGATTCAAAATTTCAAATCCGTTGATAGACTGCCCTAAATCTCCTGCAGTAACTACAGTTTTACCTGAAACTTTAGCAACAACCTGCTCAGAAGCCTGGTTTTCTGCTGTAGCTTTTAGTCTTACCTGTTTAAGGTTAAGAATAATTTCGGTAACGTCTTCGATTACTCCAGGGATAGTTGAAAATTCGTGCTCTACACCTTCTATTTTGATAGATGAAATAGCGTATCCTTCCAGAGAAGAAAGCAACACTCTTCTCAAAGCATTACCGATTGTAAGCCCGAAACCTGGTTCTAAAGGACGAAATTCGAATTGACCTTTAAATTCATCAGAGTTAAGTAGAATTACTTTATCGGGTTTTATGAATTGTAAAATTGCCATATTGTTGGGTTGAGCAAAAATTTGATTAAAAAATTATTTAGAGTAAAGTTCGACGATAAGCTGTTCCTTGATGTCTTCCGGGATTTGGATTCTCTCAGGAGCAGAAATGAAGGTACCTTCTTTTTTCTCGTCGTTGAATTGTAACCACTCATAGTTTGCTTTTGATGCCAAAGCATCAGAAACAACCTCTAGAGATTTAGATTTTTCTCTTACAGCGATTACATCACCAGCTTTCACTAAATAAGATGGGATGTTAAGGATTTCTCCGTTCACAGTGATGTGTCTGTGAGAAGTTAACTGTCTTGCTGCAGATCTTGTTTTAGCAAAACCTAATCTGTATACAACGTTATCCAATCTTGATTCGCAAAGCTGTAATAGAACTTCACCTGTTACACCTTTACTTCTGTGTGCTTTTTCCCGTAGATTGCAGCACCAAACTTTCTAGCAATCTTAGTTTTAGGTCCAATATATCTTGCCATAATTTCTTTAAGATTTTAGATTCTAGATTTTAGATTTTAGATTTAAAATGAAAACATTTATAATTTAAAATTTTTAATCTAAAATTTATTATACTCTTCTTCTTTTTGGTGGTCTACATCCATTGTGTGGCATAGGAGTCACGTCAATGATTTCGCTAACTTCAATTCCTGAATTGTGGATTGTTCTGATGGCAGATTCTCTACCTGCACCTGGACCTTTCACATACACCTTTACTCTTCTAAGACCCGCTTCGTGAGCTACAGTAGAGCAATTTTCTGCTGCCATTTGAGCAGCAAAAGGAGTGTTCTTTTTAGACCCTCTGAATCCCATTTTACCGGCAGAAGCCCAAGAGATAACTTCTCCGTTTTTATTTGTTAAAGAAATGATGATGTTATTGAAAGAAGCCTGAATATGCGCTTCACCAATAGCTTCAACTTTTACTTTTCTTTTTTTAACTACTTTGGTTTGTTTTGCCATAATTCCTAACGATTATTTACTTGCTTTTTTCTTGTTAGCAACAGTTTTTCTCTTTCCTTTACGGGTTCTAGAGTTGTTTTTCGTTCTCTGGCCTCTTAAAGGTAGTCCTAGTCTGTGACGTATTCCTCGTTGGCATCCTATGTCCATCAATCTCTTGATGTTCAATTGCACTTCAGATCTAAGCTCTCCTTCTACTTTAATGTTTTCAGAGATATAGTTTCTGATTGCAGCCAATTCATCGTCATTCCATTCGTTGACTTTCTTGTCTTCGCTGATACCGGCAGCCTTAAGGATTTCAGAAGAAGTACTTCTTCCTACTCCGTAGATGTAAGTTAAACCGATAACACCTCTTTTGTTTTTTGGTAAATCAATACCTGAAATTCTCGCCATAATTTAGCCTTGTCTTTGTTTAAATTTTGGGTTTTTCTTGTTGATTACAAATAGAACGCCTTTTCTACGAACGATTTTGCAATCAGCACTTCTTTTTTTAATTGATGCTCTAACTTTCATTTGAAATATTTATATTTTTTCAATCATCAAACAAAATCTACGATTCTATTTGAAAATATTTATTTTCAACAATAGCCAAATGGAGATCTGAGGATTCCATTTGGCGTTTTGTTTTAATATCTAAATGTAATTCTCCCTTTCGAAAGATCGTAAGGAGACATTTCTAATTTTACCTTATCACCAGGTAATAGTTTAATATAATGCATACGCATTTTGCCAGAGATATGAGCAATAAGCACATGCCCATTTTCTAGCTCTACACGGAACTGAGCGTTCGAAAGTGCTTCCGTTATAACGCCGTCTTGTTCGATATGTTTTTGTTTTGCCATAAATTAATATCCAGTCGATCTTGATAATTTAGACTGCATTAAGCCATCATAATGATGATTCAGCAGATAAGTGTTAATCTGTTGAACTGTATCTAATACTACCCCAACCATAATTAGCAACGAAGTTCCCCCGAAAAATAGGGCGAACGCATCTGTCTGAACCAGACTTCCATGCACTATTGCCGGAAGGACTGCAAAGATAGACAAAAATATTGCACCTGGCAAGGTAATTTTTGATAAAATATCATCTAGGTAATCAGCAGTCTCTTTACCGGGTCTTACTTTAGGTACCAAACCACCGTTTCTCTTAAGATCATCGGCCATTTGGTTTACCGGAATTGTAATTGCGGTATAGAAAAATGAAAAGATAATGATCAATAGCGCAAACAATACGTTGTATTGCCAGCTGAAAACATTCTTGAAACCTGCAAGAAAAGTATTAGACTCGTCTACTTTGGTCAACAAACCAGGTACGAACATCAATGCCTGAGCAAAGATAATCGGCATTACACCGGCTGCGTTTACTTTCAACGGGATCCACTGTCTTGCTCCCTGCATTAGATTTCTATTTACACCTCCTCTTGCCTGAGCTCTGCTTACATACTGAATAGGGATTTTTCTTACCGCAACAGATAGTACTACTGCTAAAAGAACCACCAACATCCAGAATATTACTTCAACAAGGATCATGATTGAACCCAATCCTCCTTTTCCGTTTTGTACTGCGATTTCCTGTACGAATGCTTCAGGTAGTCTTGAAAGAATTCCGACCATAATAAGGATAGAAATACCGTTTCCGATACCTTTGTCAGTAATTTTTTCACCTAACCACATTGCAAATACAGAACCTGCCACCAAGATTACAATACTTGGCAACCAGAACATAATAGAATTAGGGTCTACAAAATATGCAGACTGGAATTGAGCGTAAGGTAAGAACAACTGAGTAATAGAAGTTAAATAAGAAGGTGCCTGTACAAGACAAACCCCGATCGTTAACCATCTAGTAATTTGATTCAATGTGTTTCTACCAGACTCTCCGTCTTTCTGAAGTTTCTGAAGATAAGGAATTGCCATCCCCATCAACTGAACAATAATAGAAGCAGAAATATAAGGCATGATACCCAACGCCATTACGGAAGCGTGGCTGAAAGCTCCTCCCGTAAACGACGAAAGCAAGCCAAGGAGACCTGCTCCTTGCTTGTTACCGCCTTGATTTTTATAATGCTCTAAGAGATCACCTACTTCTGCAAGGTTAATCGCAGGAAGTGAGATGAAAGATGCGAATCTATACACAAGGATAATACCTAAAGTGAAGAGAATTTTATCTCTCAATTCTTTAAGGCTCCAAATATTTTTGAGGGTTTGTATAAATTCTTTCATTAGTAATTATTATAAGGTAATTGCTTTTCCACCTGCTTTAGAAATCAATTCTTCAGCAGATTTAGTGAATTTGTCCGCAGAAATTGAAACCGCAGATTTCAATTCACCTCTCCCCATAATTTTCACTAATTCGTTTTTAGTGATTAATCCGTTCTCAATCATAACTTCTCTTGTAATATCTCCTGTGATAGATTTATTTTCAATTAAAATTTGGATTGTATCAAGATTAATACCTCTGTACTCTTTTCTGTTTACGTTTTTGAATCCGAATTTAGGTAATCTTCTCTGTAAAGGCATCTGACCTCCTTCGAAACCGATTTTCTGAGAATAACCAGCTCTTGCTTTCTGACCTTTGTGACCTTTTGTAGAAGTACCTCCTTTTCCACTACCTTGTCCTCTACCAATTCTTTTTGAACTGAATGTAGAACCTGCAGCAGGCTTTATGTTGTTTAAATTCATTTTTTTTATTGATTTAAAGATTAATAATTTAAAGATTAAAAATTCCGCCTAAGATAGAAAGAATTTTTTAATCTTTTAATCTTTGAATTTTTTAATTATTTCTGAACTTCAAGTAAGTGGCTAACTGTAGCTATCATTCCTAAGATAGAAGGCGTAGCTTCGTGTTCTACAACTTGGTGAAGTTTCTTAAATCCTAATGCTTCAAGCGTTCTCTTTTGGTTTTTTGTTCTACCAATAGCGCTTCTTACTTGCTTTACTTTAATTGTTGCCATTGTTTTAAATATTAACCGTTAAACACTTTAGTTAGAGAAACTCCTCTCATTCTTGCAATTTCTTCTGGTCTTCTGATGTCTAGCAATGCTTTGAAAGTTGCCTTTACCACATTGTGAGGGTTTGAAGATCCTTTAGATTTTGAAAGGATATCGTGAATACCTGCAGATTCTAATACCGCTCTTACCGCACCACCGGCGATAAGCCCTGTACCGTGAGAAGCAGGTCTTAAGAAGATATCTGCACCACCGTATCTAGCAGTAGTCTGGTGAGGAATCGTGTGGTTCATTACAGGAACTTTTACCAAGTTTTTCTTAGCATCTTCTACCGCTTTAGCAATAGCAGAAGCAACTTCCTTAGATTTTCCTAAACCAAAACCGATAGTACCAGCTTCGTCTCCTACAACAACGATTGCAGAAAATCCGAAAGCTCTACCTCCTTTAGTTACTTTTGTTACTCTATTAACAGCTACGAGACGATCTTTAAGTTCTAATCCTCCCGGTTTTACTCTTTCTATATTATCTAGTCCTAACATATTTCCGAAATTTAATGATTAGAATTTAAGTCCTCCTTCTCTCGCACCGTCAGCAAGAGCTTTCACTCTACCGTGGTATACGAATCCGTTTCTATCAAATACAATATTTTCAATTCCTGCAGCAAGAGCTTTAGCAGCGATTGCTTTACCTACAGCAGCAGAAACTTCACTTTTTGTTCCGTTAGCATCTACACCTTTTTCTCTAGAAGAAGCTGATGCTAAAGTTTTTCCGTCTTTATCGTCGATTAACTGAGCGTAAATTTCCTTATTACTCTTATATACAGATAATCTTGGCAATTCAGAAGATCCAGAGATTTTTCCTCTTACTCTTCTTTTGATTCTGATTCTTTTTTCTAATTTACTTAGTGCCATTTTCTTAATTTTTATTAAGCAGATTTACCAGCTTTACGTCTAACAATTTCTCCTACGAATTTCACACCTTTTCCTTTGTATGGCTCAGGTTTTCTGAAAGATCTGATCTTTGCAGCTACCATCCCTAGAAGTTGGTTGTCGTGAGACGTTAAAGTAATAATTGGGTTTTTACCTTTTTCAGTCAATGTATCAACTTTCACTTCGCTAGGAAGTTCTAAAACGATACCGTGAGAGAATCCTAAAGCTAACTCAAGTTTTTGACCTGCGTGTGAAGCTCTGTATCCTACCCCTACTAATTCTAGTTTCTTTTCGAAACCTGTATTAACACCTGTGATCATATTAGCAATTAATGCTCTGTATAAACCGTGAAGTGCTTTGTGTTGTTTAGCTTCAGATGGTCTGTTAACGTTAAGTTCTCCATCTTTTTGCTCAATAGTAATTCCTTCTGTAAGCTCCTGAGAAAGTTCTCCTTTAGGACCTTTTACTGTAACTACACCTTCTTTTTCAGAAACTGTAACACCAGCAGGAATTGTTATAATTGCTTTACCAATTCTTGACATTTTCCTTTGATTAAAAATTAATAAACATAGCAGATTACTTCACCGCCAACTTTTTCTTCTCTAGCTTTCTTGTCAGTCATTACTCCTTTAGAAGTAGAGATGATAGAAATACCCAAACCGTTTAGTACTCTTGGAAGTTCTCCTGAACCTTTGTACTGTCTCAAACCTGGTCTAGAAGCTCTTTGGATAGACTTGATAGCTGGTTTGTTGGTTTGCTTATCGTACTTCAAAGCGATTTTGATTGTTCCTTGAACAGCGCTATCTTCAAACTTGTAGTTTAAGATATACCCTTGATCAAATAAAATCTTAGTAATCTCCTTTTTGATTTTCGATGCAGGAATTTCCACCACTTTGTGGCCTGCGCTTTGTGCGTTCCTTACTCTTGTTAGGAAATCTGAAATTGGATCTGTTACCATTTCTTTGTTTTAAATTATTGGTTAAAGAACAATCAGTTTTGAAAAGACTTGAAGATTAAAATATCAGACTTCAGAAAACCTCGGTCTGATATTTTTATTCTTTAGTATCTCGACAACTTAATTGTCCCGATTTTTTAATTAGTAATTATTACCAACTAGCTTTTTTAACTCCCGGGATAAGACCGTTGTTTGCCATTTCTCTGAAAGTTACTCTGGAAATACCAAACGTTCTCATGTATCCTCTTGGTCTACCTGTAAGTTTACATCTGTTGTGTAGTCTTACCGGAGAAGCGTTTTTAGGTAATTTCTGAAGTGCTTCATAATCACCTGCTTCTTTAAGAGCTTTTCTTTTTTCAGCGTATTTAGCTACAGTAGCTTCTCTTTTGCGCTCACGCGCTTTCATTGATTCTTTAGCCATTTCTTAGTTCTTTTTGAATGGTAAACCGAAGTGAGTTAATAATGCTTTAGCTTCTTTATCTGTTTTCGCAGTAGTAACGAAAGTGATATCCATACCTTGGATTTTCTTTACCTTGTCGATTACGATCTCTGGGAAGATAATCTGCTCAGTAATACCTAAGTTATAGTTACCTCTACCGTCGAAACCATCAGCTTTGATACCAGAAAAATCTCTGATACGTGGCAAAGCAGAAGAAGTAAGTCTGTCTAAGAATTCGTACATTTTTGTAGCTCTAAGAGTTACTTTAGCACCTACAGGCATACCTTTTCTTAGTTTGAAAGCAGCTTCATCTTTCTTAGAGATAGTACCAACAGCCTTTTGACCAGTGATATTTGTAAGCTCTTCTACAGCATAATCGATGATTTTTTTATCAGCAGTAGCGTCTCCTAAACCTTGAGATAAAATGATTTTCTCAAGTCTTGGTACCTGCATTACTGATTTGTATCCGAATTCTTCCATCATTGCAGGAACAATCGTTTCTTTATATGCTTTTTTGGGTCTTGCTATATATTCCATGTGTTATTTAAAATTATAAAGTTTCACCCGTTTTTTTGTTGATTCTTACTTTCTTATCTCCTTCGATTTTGTAACCGATTTTGATAGCTTTTCCGTCTTTACCAACTAAAGCTACGTTTGAGATATGAATAGAAGCTTCCTTCTCAGTGATTCCTCCTTGAGGGTTAGAAGCTGAAGGCTTAACGTGTTTTTTAACGATGTTAAGGCCTGCAACGATAACTCTAGGGTCTCTTCCTTCTTTTTTGATCACTTCAATAACTTCACCAGTACTACCTTTAAGACCTTTCTTACCGGTAGTTACGATTACGTTATCTCCTCTTTTTATTTTTAACTTTGACATTCTTCTTGAGATTTTAGATTTTAGATTTTAGATTTTAGGTGAAAAATACTTTTCAAATAATCTATAATTTAAAATTCACAATTTAAAATTATTATAAAACTTCAGGAGCTAATGAAATGATTTTCATATATTCTTTGTCTCTCAACTCACGAGCAACCGGTCCGAAAACACGTGTTCCTCTCATTTCTCCCGCTGCGTTTAGTAATACACAAGCATTGTCTTCGAATTTGATGTATGAACCATCTTTTCTTCTTACTGCTTTTTTAGTTCTTACTACTACAGCTTTAGATACCTGACCTTTTTTAGCGTTTCCTGATGGTGTAGAATCTTTGATCGTAACAACGATTTTATCACCAACTGAAGCATATCTTCTTCTGGTTCCTCCCAGAACTCTAATAACTAGTACTTCTTTTGCACCTGTGTTATCAGCAACTTTTAATCTTGATTCTGTTTGTAACATTATTACTTAGCTTTTTCAATGATTCTTACTAATCTCCATCTCTTACTCTTGCTTAAAGGTCTAGTTTCAGAAATTAAAACTGTATCTCCTTCGTTGCATTCGTTGTTCTCGTCATGTGCAGTATATTTTTTCGTTTTCAAAACGAATTTACCGTACATCGGGTGTTTTACTCTTGTAGTTTCGCTAACAACAATAGTTTTTTCCATTTTATTGCTGGAAACCACTCCGATTCTTTCTTTTCTTAAATTTCTATCCATTGTAAAAAGGAATATTATTGTTTGTTAGTTAACTCAGTGTTTAATCTTGCGATTGTTTTTCTTAAATCTCTGATCTGGATCGGATTTTCAAGTGGGCTGATTTTGTGAGCCAATTTCATTTTTGTGAATTCAGCTTTAGCTTCAGCCAATTTAGCTTGAACATCTTCAAGGCTTAGATTTTTAATTTCAGCTTGTTTCATTGTATTCAGAGATTAAAGAGGTTTAACAAAATCGTTTGCAACTACAAATTTGGTAACTACCGGTAATTTTTGTGCAGCAAGTCTAAGAGCTTCCTTAGCGATCTCGTAAGGTACACCTCCAACTTCGAACATAATTTTACCTGGTTTTACTACAGCTACCCAATATTCCACAGCACCTTTACCTTTACCCATACGTACTTCGGCTGGTTTTTTGGTAATTGGCTTATCCGGGAATATTTTGATCCATAGTTGACCTTCTCTCTTCATATATCTTGTCGCAGCGATACGAGCTGCTTCAATTTGTCTTGCCGTGATCCAAGCTCCTTCTGTAGCTTTGATTCCGAAAGTACCATAAGCAAGTTGATTACCTCTCTGAGCAATCCCCTTCATTTTCATCTTATGAACTCTACGGAATTTGGTTCTTTTTGGTTGTAACATAAATTTCTAAATTTTTAGATTTTAGATTTTAGATTTTAGATTTTTCTATTTTAAAAAAGTAACGGTAATTTAAAATTCAAAATTTCTATCTAAAATTTTAGTTATTGTTGTTATTATTTCTTCTTGGTTTTCTATCACCACCTCTGTCATTTCTCTCACCTCTACCTCCAGCTGGTGCTTTTTTCTGTTGTCCTACTAATGGAGAAAGTTCTCTTTTACCATAAACTTCACCTTTCATAATCCAAACTTTTACCCCTAACTTTCCGTATTGAGTAAGCGCTTCACCGATGTGGTAATCGATATCTGCTCTGAAAGTAGACAATGGAATTCTTCCGTCTTTGAAAGACTCAGATCTTGCCATTTCAGCTCCGTTTAATCTACCAGAGATCTGAACTTTGATACCTTCAGCACCCATTCTCATGGTAGAAGCGATTGCCATCTTCACAGCTCTTCTGTAAGAGATTCTGTTTTCGATTTGCTTAGCAATGCTGTCTGCAACCAATACTGCATCTAGCTCAGGTCTTTTGATTTCGAAGATGTTGATCTGAATATCCTTTTTAGTCAATTTTTTCAACTCTTCTTTCAGTTTATCAACTTCCTGACCTCCTTTACCGATGATAAGTCCCGGTCTTGCAGTAGTGATTGTAACTGTTACTAATTTTAGTGTTCTTTCAATATAGATTTTTGAAATCCCACCTTTAGATAATCTTGCTTCAAGGTATCTTCTGATTTTGTAGTCTTCCGCGATTCTGTCTCCATAATCGTTTCCGCCAAACCAGTTAGAATCCCATCCTCTGATGATACCTAATCTGTTACCAATTGGATTTGTCTTCTGTCCCATACCTTGAATTAATTTTCTTTTGTTCCTAAGATTAGTGTAATGTGGTTTGATCTTTTTCTGATTCTGTACCCTCTACCTTGCGGAGCTGGTCTTAGTCTCTTCAATTGTCTTGCACTGTCTACAAAAATTTCTTTAACGATAAGGTTTGCTTCTTCAATATCAGCACCTTCGTTTTTAGTTTGCCAGTTTGCCATTGCAGAAAGAAGAACTTTCTCCAATTTGTTTGACGCATCTTTTTTAGAATATTTTAGAATGCTTAAAGCTTTTTCTACTTCTACTCCTCTGATGATATCAGCTACTAATCTCATTTTTCTTGGAGAAGACGGGCAATCATTGTGCAACGCTTTCGCTACATCCTGATTTGTTAATTTACGTGCTAATGCACTTTCTCTTTTTCTTGATCCCATGATTATCTGCTTCCTTTGTTTTTGTTACCACCATGACCTCTGAAAGATCTTGTTGGAGAAAATTCGCCTAACTTGTGACCTACCATGTTTTCTGTAACGTAAACCGGGATAAAAGATTTCCCGTTGTGTACAGCGATAGTCTGTCCTACGAAGTCCGGAGAGATCATCGATGCTCTAGACCAAGTTTTGATAACTGTCTTCTTACCAGACTCTATATTTGCCTGAACCTTCTTATCTAAAGTATGATGAATGAATGGTCCTTTTTTAAGTGATCTTGCCATAATTATTTTCTTTTAGATACGATGTAACGGTTAGACACTTTGTTTTTCTTTCTAGTTTTGTAACCTTTAGATGGCTTACCGTTTCTAGATCTTGGGTGACCTCCAGAAGAACGTCCTTCACCACCTCCCATTGGGTGATCTACAGGGTTCATTACAACTGCTCTTGTTCTAGGTCTTCTACCTAACCATCTGCTTCTACCAGCTTTACCAGATACAGTTAACTGGTGATCAGAGTTAGATACAGATCCAATCATTGCATAACACTCAGTAAGGATCATTCTAGATTCTCCTGAAGGCAATTTAATGATTGCATATTTTCCGTCTCTTGAAGTCAACTGAGCTGAAGAACCAGCACTTCTTGCTAAAATAGCACCTTGACCAGGCTTCATTTCAATACAAGAAATTACAGTACCCAATGGAATGTTTTTCAATTTCATTGCGTTACCGATGTTCGGCTCTACGCTTTCGCCAGAAATAATTTTTTGGTCAACTTTGATTCCGTTTGGAGCGATGATATATCTCTTCTCTCCGTCTGCATACTCCACTAAAGCGATGAAAGCAGTTCTGTTTGGATCGTACTCTACAGTTTTTACCGTTGCTTCAACATCATGTTTGTTTCTTTTGAAGTCGATAATTCTGTATTTCTTTTTGTGTCCACCTCCGGTGTAACGCATGGTCATTTTACCAGTTTGGTTACGTCCACCTGACTTTTTAATACCAACGGTAAGAGATTTCTCTGGTTTGTTGGTAGTAATTTCCTCAAAATTGTTTACAATTCTGAATCTCTGTCCTGGGGTGATAGGTTTTAATTTTCTAACAGACATTACTATTATTTATAATTAATAATTAATTTACAGCAAAAATATCGATTACTTCCCCTTCAGCAAGAGTGATAACCGCTTTTTTCAATTTGTTTGTCTTTCCTACTTGAAGACCTTTTTTCGTGTATTTCGAAGAAACTTTAGGCGCATAAATCATGGTTCTAACGTCTGCTACTTTCACACCGTAAGCTTGCTCTATTGCATTTTTAATCTGGATTTTATTCGCCTTAGGTTGTACTAAGAAAGAATAAGCACCTCTTAAATCTGTAAGATAGTTTGCTTTTTCTGAAATAACTGGTTTAATAATTAGTGACATGATTTATTTCTTTAAATTTTCCTGGAATTTTTCAACTGCACCTTCTAAGAAAACGATCTCACCAGCGTTGATTAGGTCATAAGAAGAAATTTCGTCGAATTTCATCACCTTAGTCTTAGGTAAGTTTCTTGAAGATAGATACACATTCTTGTTTGTATCAGCTAAAATGAATAAAGACTTCTTATCGTTCAATGTCAAAGCATTCAATACCGTGATGAAATCTTTAGTTTTAGGAGCAGCAATGCTCAAACCTTCTACAATTCTGATGCTGTTATCTCTCATTTTTTGAGAAAGAACAGATTTTTTAGCTAATCTCTTAAGAGCTTTGTTCAATTTGAATCTATAGTCTCTTGGCTTAGGACCGAATACTCTACCCCCACCTCTGAAAGTTGGAGATTTAATATCACCGTATCTAGCAGAACCAGATCCTTTTTGCTTCTTAAGTTTTTTAGTAGAAGCAGTAATTTCGCTTCTTTCTTTTGATTTATGAGTTCCTTGTCTTTGTGCTGCAAGGTACTGTTTAACTTCTAAGTAAACCGCGTGCTTGTTTGGCTCAATTCCGAAGATAGATTCGTCTAGAGTTACTTTTTTTCCGGTTTCTTTTCCTGATGTATTTAATACTACTAATTCCATTTTCTGATAATTACATAAGAATTTTTAGCTCCCGGAACAGCACCTTTTACTACTAAAAGATTTTGTTCTTGATCCACTTTTAATACTTGAAGGTTTTGTACAGTTACCTGCTTACCTCCCATTCTACCTGCCATTCTCATTCCTTTGAATACTCTCGAAGGATCCGATCCAGCACCGATAGAACCTGGAGCTCTAAGTCTGTTGTGCTGACCATGAGTAGCTTGCATTACACCTCCAAAGCCGTGTCTTTTAACAACACCCTGGAAACCTTTACCTTTTGAAGTTCCTGTTACGTCAACATATTCACCTTCCAGGAATAGATCAACTTTTACTTCTTCTCCTACTTTTACTTCGTCTACGAATTCTCTGTAGAATTCTACCAACTTAGCTTTAGGAGCAGAACCAGCCTTTTTAAAATGGCCAGCTAACGCTTTACCAACGTTCTTTTCACTCTTGTCATCGAAACCTAACTGAACAGATTTGTACCCGTCCTTTTCAATGGTTCTGACCTGTAAAACCGAGCATGGACCAGCTTGAATAACTGTACAAGGAATATTCTTCCCTGCTTCGTCAAACAAAGATGTCATACCGATTTTTTTACCAATAATACCTGACATTATTTATATAATATGTTATAAAATTTTCTTGGGTTCACTGTCATTTTTCGGGCGCTCAAGTAATTACTAAGTTTGAATTAGGCATACTCCTCCCCTAAAATGAGTGTGCAAATTTATGAATAAAATTTAATTTGACAAATATTTCCTGCAAAATATTTTGATTTTTAATCATTTAGAGATTTGCACAGATTTTGAAAAGCATTTCTTCTGAATAAATTTTTTAATTTTGAGAAAAAAGTAATATGAAAAACATTTTCACCACAATCATTTTATTCTTCGGAGTCATTTCTTTTGCACAGACTACACTTCCGTTTACCGGAAAAAGAGATTTTAATATAGAAGACGGAGCAAGCGGATCCGGAACACCTGCTTATTATTTAGATGTAAAGAAAAACGGAAACGTACATTTTGGCTTTCTTCAAATCAATCAGGCTGACGGAAAAGAAACCAAAGAAGAGATGAATGCCGGAAAATACAATCCTAAAGTGATGAAGGTGCATTTCAAAACGTATAACGAAACATTTTATGTGAAATTTAATAAAGAAAAAATTTATCTTACCGACGAAAAAGGAAATATAAAAAAGTCTGACGATTGCTGCCCCGTTTCTGAAATGGCAGAGATGAACTGTAATTGCGAAAGTATCCTTTATAAATAATGAAGGTTTTACAACTTCTTTTTGCCGTTCTTTTGGTGATTTCATGTAACCAAAAACAGAAACATCCTTATTCATTTTACTATTGGAAAACGAATCTTAAACTAAATGAAACCGAAAAAAAGACGCTAAAAGAATCGAAAAACCCGTTTTTATACACCCGTTTTTTTGATGTTGATAAAGCAGGCGGAAAATTTCAGCCTGTTGCAGTCATTACTAAAGACAAAAGCTTTGAAACAGACAAAAAGATCGTTCCGACAGTTTTTATAACGAACCAGACTTTTTTATATATCAAAAAAGAAGAAATCCGTTTTCTGGCGGAAAGCATTCATCAACTCATTCAAAAGAAAGCCAAAGAGTTTCAATTAAAAATAAATAACGAAATTCAAATCGACTGCGACTGGACGGCCGGAACCAAGGATGATTATTTTGAATTTTTAAAACAGCTAAAAAAGACTTCACAAAAAGAAATTACCTGCACTTTAAGGCTTCATCAGGTAAAAGATAAAAATAAAACGGGAATTCCGCCTGTTGAAAAAGTGTATCTGATGTGCTATTCTACTTCTTCGCCTTTGGAAAATTCAGATAAAAATTCAATTTTAGATTTGAATATTATGAAAAGCTATTTATCAAAGCTGGAAGATTATCCGATAAAAAAAATTGAAGTGGCTCTTCCGATTTATTCGTGGGGAATTGTCACCAATCATTTAGGAAAACACAAACTCATCAATGCACTTTCTGTAAAAGATTTAAATAATCCTGATTTTAAAAAGATTTCGGAAAATGAAGTTGAAATTTTAAAAGACGGGTTTTATTTCGGGAACTTTCTCAGCAAAGGCTTTAAAATAAAAGTGGAAGAAATTTCTGAAGACCAGCTGGAAAATGCGATCCAGTTTTTAGATAAAAAAATAGACACTTATAACATTATTTATTATCAATTAGATAGTAAATTTGTAGAAGGTAGGATTTTCTGATGGAAGCTGGATGATAGATGATGGAAGTTTTCAAGTATGCATAAATTAAAAATCTGTGAAAATCTGTGTAATCTGCGGGAGAAAAATAATTCCCACTGATTACACAGATTTTCACAGATGAAATTTTAAAATTATTGAAGAAGCCTTGTCAAGGTTTTAAACCTTGACAAGGCTCTGAAAATTATCATAAAAACAAGCAAAACACCAAAATTAATATGAAAAAGTATATCTTAAGCATTGCTGTAGCATCGCTTTTCTACACCAAAACCGAAGCTTGCGCTTGGTCAGATCCTGATCATGACTATTTTAATCTTTTCACGCAAAGCATCATCAAAGACAAATCTTATCTCCCTTTTTTACATAATTATTCTGACCGGTTTTACACCAACTACAATCCTTCACAGATTCCTGACGAAAACATAGAATCCTGGAGGAAATTTTTCGGCAATCAGATCAGCTATACCGAAACCAATTATCTGGTCAATAAAATTCCGATGGCAGATTTGAATGATTTAAAAAAAGGAAATCCCGGCAATCAGTTCTTAAAAAAATTAGGTTCTGGTTTTTATACAAAGTATCGTGAAGCGATCGATTATTTAATTGAAGCTAAATATCTGGAGCCTTACATGAAAATCAATTATGTAGAAAGTCCGGATTCTTTTTATTACCGTGAGAATGAAAGTGATAAAAATGCAACTCAATTAGATTACAGCAAAACAATTTCTGCTCTAACCTCATTATACAACGCAGCAAAAAACCCTGAAATCAAGCAGCGATACGGTTATCAACTGGTGAGATTCAATCATTATACAAGAAACTACGATTCGGCAGTTCAGGCTTTCAAAACCTATGTTCAACCCATTAAATTGAGAGGCGCTGCTTATTATATGGCGCTCGATCAATTGGCAGGAGCTCAGAGAGGTTTGCAAATGGGAAGTGACGCCAACTGGAATTTCTTTCAGGTTTTTATGAAATCTAAAAGCCGTAAAGAATCTTCTTTTATTTCAATGAAACTTTCAGACACCGCTTCTTTCAATAATATTATGAAAAGAGCCGGGACGAATGAAGAAAAAAATATGGCGTATTTTCTTTTGGGATATGAAGATTTTACCAACCCCATTCCGATGATGGAAAAAATGTACGACATTGATCCCGATTCCGAAATTCTGAAAGTAATGGCGGCAAGAAGCATCAATGAGCTTGAAAGAAATTATCTTCCGACCTATTATTATGCTTCGAAAGATTCAGATAAAAATTCAAGCAAAAAAGATAATACAACGACAACTGAAAAGACAGAAGTCAAGAAAAAGGAATTGAGTTTCTGGCAGAAAATTGTTCTTTTCTTTAAAAATCTTTTCGGCGGAAAAAAATCTGATAAAACAAATGACAAAGCCGACCAAAGCAATGATGAATTGTTTGAAAACCCGGACAGGATTCCAACCTTTGTAAAAAACAATTCTTATTACTGGTCTGAAGATCAAAATCAGAAAGACTTTTTGGAAGACCTTGAAAAATTTACCGCAAAAACCAAAGAGAAATCAAAAGATGAATATTGGCAGATTGCCGATGCTTATTTGAAATTCCTTAAAAAAGATTACGAAGAAAGCAGTGATATTTTAGCAGATATAAAAACCAGTAATCCTGAATATCTTGAAGAGATCAAGAGAATGAAGGTCTTGAACGATATTGTTTCTCAACCCAAAATTGATGCGGATTACGAAGATCATTTAATGAAAAATTATGCTGAATATTTTGTTGAAAAAAAACAAAAAAGAGATAGTATCTTGATTGAAGATGATAATTACGATTATTACGGTGAAGCCCCGTCAACTGCAGATTTCCTGAAGGATGTTTTGGCAAACCGCTATTTCCTTCAAGGTGAAGACGGAAAATCTTTCCTGATGAATAATAAGCTTTCCGATTTGCAATACAACCCGAATTCAAGTTTGGTGAAAAGTGTTGAAGAGTTTTACAGAAAACCGAATAAGACACAGTTTGAGCAACAAATCATTGCTAAAAACCTTGATAATGTAGGAAATATTGATGCGTTTTTTGCCAATATTTATGGTGACAGAGCGATGAGACTGGCTGATTTTGACAAAGCCAAATCATATTATCAAAAAGCATTGAAGTTCTCGGGAATTCCGAGAGAGAACTACGAAAGATACAATCCCGAAACCGGCAATTATGAAAAACTGGTTTACAATGGAGAAAATTATGACGGGTACAACAATATTCCGAATTTGGTTTTCGGACACAATGTTTGGGAAAGTTTCCAAAGTTCTGATTCGGAAAGCATGAAAGCTGAAGATTATTCTGCCTTCCCTTTCATTAAAGCCAAAATGAATAAGCTTGAGTTAGCCGAAGCATTGGTTCAGCTTAAAAAAACAGGAAACGGAAAAGATGTGAAAGCCGCTCAAGCCAATCAGCTTATCGGAAATGTTTTGTACAACACTTCGATTTTAGGATATTACAGACAGCTTTTCGTAATGGATGTTGACAACAGCAACGGAGGAAAATACGATTTCTGGGCAACGGAAAAACAAAATCCGTATCAGTATTATTATAAAAATTTCACTTACACGACATTCATTGAGCCTGATAATTTTGATTTAGCTATTAATTATTATAAAAAAGCATTTGACCTGACTGCCGACAGAGAACAGAAGGCGAGAATACTTTTCCAGATGGCAAGTGCAGAACAGGGAAATTATTATCAGTATGAAGCAAAACATCAAGCCGATATTGATTATGCAGATCCGAAATGGTCTGAGAAAAATGACGCATACGCAAAACAAATGGGTGATCTGAAAAACCAGAAATACAGAACCTATTTTACCCAGCTAAAATCTCAGTTTTCAAATACAGAAACGGCAAGAGAACTTTTGGGAAGCTGTACTTATTTTGATTATTTTATGAAGAGATAAATTATAAATTAAAGCCTTACAGATTTTGTAAGGCTTTAGTTTTATTCTAATTCAAAAGGATCGTGATGATTCCTTTCTTTTATTTCTGTTTCGATAGCCATTCTTCATGTTTCCTTTTAAAAGACTCATGTTTATAATCCTGATTTCTTTTGGCGGCATCTATAGAATGTGATGCATGAATATCTTCATCTTCTTCTGCAAAATCTGCCAGCTTTTCATAATAGCAGTGTAACTGATCGAGTTCTTTTTCGGTAAGATCTTCGATATCGACAATCCGGTTGCTTGCTTTTTCGTTGGCAGCAATCAATTCGTTTAACTTGATCTGAATCGCTTTAGAATCTTTATTTTGAGATTTCTGAATCAGGAAAACCATCAGAAAAGTAATAATCGTGGTTCCTGTATTGATAACCAATTGCCATGTTTCRGAATAATTAAAAACCGGACCGGAAACTGCCCAGATTACCACAATTGCTGTTGCACCGATGAAGGCATAAGAACTTCCTGTAAATTTGGTTGCCCAATTTGAAAATTTTTCAAAAATACTGTTGCCTGATGTTGCCATTTTGTACGTTTTTGTGTACGTTTAAAAAGCAAAAACTCCGCCGAATCGACGAAGTTAATAGGTTATTTTACGGGATAGTTTACGGCTTTATCGATCTCGATCGGATTGTTTTCTCTGAGCATTGTTTTTCTTCTCTCATCAGACATTCCTTTCAGTTGGTCTAAACTTTTTATCTGCACTCCCATTACATAAAAAGTATTTTCAGGATTGGTGTTAGATTTAAATGCTTCTGCAATATCCTGCAACGGATTGTTGTAAAGTTCTAATTGCTTTTTCCTGATGATTTTTTCTGTGACAGCAATTGGTTTTTGCCCGGCAAAACTTTCAAGAAATCTGGTTTCGTATGTTTTGGGAAACTTCATGCTTTTGACGAGTTTAAAAATGAAATTATCATTATTATCTCCGACCTCGAAAATCAATCCGGGAAGTCCACGGAATTTGTACGGACCTTCACTTAGATTAACTTCTTTAGAAAACCAAGCAGTCCAGTTTCTTCCGCCAAAAGTTGTGGTTGCTTTTTGTAAAGTATATTGTCC